>CBFGWW010000069.1:0-12804 GCA_965652625.1 uncultured Agromyces sp. | reverse complement strand
GGCTCCATGTCGACGACGAGGTCCTTCTCGAGCGGCAGGCCCTTGATGGCCTCCACGTAGATCGGCTTCGAGATGTCGAGGTCCTTGATCAGCGTCTTGCAGGCGAGGCGGTTGCGGCCGTTGATGCGCATGGCGTCGGACCCGCAGATGCCGTGCGCGCACGAGCGGCGGAACGTCAGCGAGCCGTCCTGCTCCCACTTGATCTTGTGCAGGGCGTCGAGCACGCGGTCGGTCGCGTACATCTCGACGTCGAAGTCCTGCCAGCGCGGCTCCGTGTCGACGTCGGGGTCGAAGCGGCGGATCAGGAACGTGACCGTGAACGACTGCACGGGCGCGCTCGCGGCCGGCGGGTTCTCGAGCGTTGCGGTGCTCACGTCAGTACTTCCTCTCCATCGGCTGGTAGCGCGTGACCGTCACCGGTTTCCAGTCGAGCCTGATGTGGTCCTCGGCGTGCGACGAGTGCGCGTCGCCGGTGAGGTACGCCATGGTGTGCTGCATGTACTTCTCGTCGTCGCGGTTCGGGAAGTCGTCGCGCATGTGGCCGCCGCGGCTCTCCTCGCGGTTGCGGGCGGAGTGCACGACGACCTCGGCGAGGTCGAGCAGGAACCCGAGCTCGACGGCCTCGAGCAGGTCGGTGTTGAACCGGCGGCCCTTGTCCTGCACGGCGATGTGCCGGTAGCGCTCGCGCAGCGACGCGATGACGGATGCCACGTGCGCGAGCGACTCGTCGGTGCGGAACACCTGGGCGCCCTTGTCCATCTCGTCCTGCAGCTCCTTGCGGATCGCGGCGATGCGCTCGGTGCCGTTCGAGTCGCGGAGCTGCTGGAGCAGGTCGCGCACGCCCGCCGCCGGGTCGTCGGGCAGCGGCGTGAAGTCGACCGTCTTCACGTACTCGACCGCGTTGCGGCCGGCGCGCTTGCCGAAGACGTTGATGTCGAGCAGCGAGTTGGTGCCGAGGCGGTTCGAGCCGTGCACCGAGACGCACGCGCACTCGCCGGCCGCGTAGAGGCCGGGCACGACCGTCGTGTTGTCGCGCAGCACCTCGGCCGCGACGTTGGTCGGGATGCCGCCCATGGCGTAGTGCGCGGTGGGCATGACGGGCACGGGCTCGTAGACCGGGTCGACGCCGAGGTAGGTGCGCGCGAACTCGGTGATGTCGGGCAGCTTCGTCTCGAGCACCTCGGCGCCGAGGTGGGTGCAGTCGAGGAGCACGTAGTCGCGGTGGGGACCTGCGCCGCGGCCCTCGGCCACCTCCTGCACCATGCAGCGGGCGACGATGTCGCGCGGGGCGAGGTCCTTGATGGTCGGCGCGTAGCGCTCCATGAACCGCTCGCCCGAGGCGTTGCGCAGGATGGCACCCTCGCCGCGGGCGCCCTCGGTGAGGAGGATGCCGAGGCCGGCGAGGCCGGTCGGGTGGAACTGGAAGAACTCCATGTCCTCGAGCGGCAGGCCCTTGCGCCAGATGATGCCGACGCCGTCGCCCGTGAGCGTGTGCGCGTTCGAGGTGGTCTTGTAGATCTTGCCGAAGCCGCCGGTCGCGAAGATGACGGCCTTGGCCTGGAAGACGTGGAGCTCGCCCGTGGCCAGCTCGTAGGCCACGACGCCCGACGGCTGCTGCACGCCGTCGACCTCGGTCATCACGAGGTCGAGCGCGTAGAACTCGTTGTAGAACTCGATGCCGAGCTTGACGCAGTTCTGGAACAGCGTCTGCAGG
Source organism: uncultured Agromyces sp. (assembly GCA_965652625.1). GTDB lineage: Bacteria > Actinomycetota > Actinomycetes > Actinomycetales > Microbacteriaceae > Agromyces. The sequence goes on along the minus strand of CBFGWW010000069.1, from coordinate 11,090 downwards.
ATCATGTGGCCCGTGCGGTCGGCCGCGTAGCACGCGCGGCGCACCGGCGCCTTGCCGTGGTCGCGGGTGTGCCCGCCGAACCGGCGCTGGTCGATCTTGCCCTCGGGCGTGCGGTTGAACGGGAGGCCCATGTTCTCGAGGTCGATGACCGCGTCGATGGCCTCCTTCGCGAGGATCTCGGCCGCGTCCTGGTCGACGAGGTAGTCGCCGCCCTTGACGGTGTCGAAGGTGTGCCACTCCCAGCTGTCCTCCTCGACGTTCGCGAGCGCGGCGGCCATGCCGCCCTGCGCCGCGCCCGTGTGCGAGCGGGTCGGGTACAGCTTCGAGATGACCGCGGTGCGCGCACCCGGTCCGGCCTCGATCGCCGCCCGCATCCCCGCGCCGCCGGCGCCGACGATGACGATGTCGTACTGGTGGTGGTGGACGCCGTCGACGATCGTCGTCTCGACGTGGGCGCTCTCGGGATTCACAGGTCTCCTAGGCGGCGGGGCAGAACGAGGGGAGCAGGTCGGCGGGGGCGCCGGCGGGGCACGGATCGAAGGTGAACACCACGAGCGTGCCGAGCACGATGAGCACGGCCGCGGCCGCGAACAGCGCGATCTTCAGGAGCCGCTGGATGGTGCCGGGGCTCGTGTAGTCGTTCACGATCGTGCGCATGCCGTTGGCGCCGTGGATGAGCGCGAGCCAGAGCATGAGCACGTCCCACCACTGCCAGAACGGGTCGGCCCACTTGCCGGCGACGAAGCCGAAGTCGATGGCCTTCACGCCCTCGCCCACGAGCAGGTTGGTGAACAGGTGGCCGAAGATGAGCACGATCAGGACGACGCCCGACGCGCGCATGTAGATCCAGCCCCACTTCTCCCAGTTGACGCCGCGCCTGCGGGCCGGGCGCACGGGGCTGCGGGGTGTTTCGATGGCAGTCATGTCGCGGCCTCTCAGTGGCTGAAGACGTTCATCAGGTGACGGGGCACGAACGCGAGCATGGTGACCACCCAGAGGGCGATGACCACGTAGAAGAGCACGCGCTGGTGGCGGGTCGCCCACGTCCAGAAGTCGACGAGGATGATGCGCAGGCCGTTGAAGGCGTGGAACACGATGGCGCCGACGAGTGCGACCTCGCCGAGGCCCATGATCGGCGTCTGGTAGGTGCCGATCACCGCGTTGTAGGCCTCGGGGCTGACGCGCACGAGCGCGGTGTCGAGGATGTGCACCAGGAGGAAGAAGAAGATGGCGACACCGGTGATGCGGTGCAGCACCCATGACCACATGCCCTCGCGGCCGCGGTAGAGCGTGCCGCCCGGCCGCTGCTTGGCCGGCTTCTCGGGTGCGGTCAGGGTTCCTGCCGAGGTCTCTGGCATGAACAACCCTCCCTGGCTGTGTGATTCGCCCTTGACGAGAGGGCACGACGGGCGCACGGCCCGCATGCGAGTCTAGTCCCGCGTCGGAGGCGGCGCGGCTTAGGGCTGCCTAACCCCGGGCGCGCTCGGGCGCGACGGCGAGCGGATGCCGCGGAGGGTCGCCCGGTATCCTCGATCGCATGTCGGTACCTTCCCTTCCCCTCGAGGGCTTCTACAGCGTGATCCCCGCGGGGGGCGTCGGCTCCCGCCTGTGGCCGCTCTCCCGGGCGGACGCGCCGAAGTTCCTGCACGACCTCACGGGGTCGGGACAGACCCTCCTGAAGGACACGTGGGACCGGCTCGCACCCCTCTCGGGCGAGGGGCGGATCATGGTCGTCACGGGTCGTGCGCATCGCGCGGCCGTCGAGGGGCAGCTGCCCGCGCTCGCCGACGAGAACATCGTGCTCGAGAGCGAGCCGCGCGACTCGACCGCGGCCATCGGCCTCGCGGCCGCGATCCTCGAGCGCCGCGAGCCCGGCGTCGTGATCGGCTCGTTCGCCGCCGACCACGTGATCTCGGGCGACGCGCTGTTCCGCTCCGCGGTCGCCGACGCGGTCGCCGCCGCGCGCGCCGGGTACATCGCGACGATCGGCATCACGCCGACCGAGCCCGCCGTCGGGTTCGGCTACATCGAGTGCGGCGGCCCGATCCGGGTGCCCGGCGCCGACCGCGTCGAGGCCGTGTCGAACTTCGTCGAGAAGCCCGACCTCGAGACCGCGAAGCGCTACCTCGAGGGCGGCGACCACCTCTGGAACGCCGGCATGTTCATCACCAAGGCGTCGACCCTGCTCGAGGAGCTCTCACGCACCAAGCCGGAGCTGCACGCCGGGCTGGTCGAGCTCGCCGAGGCATGGGACGACCCCGAGACGCGCGGCCCTGCCGTCGACCGGATCTGGCCGACGCTCGAGAAGATCGCCATCGACTACTCGGTCGCCGAGCCCGCCGCCGCGGCCGGGCGGCTCGCGGTCATCCGCGGCCACTTCCAGTGGGACGACGTCGGCGACTTCGCGTCGCTCGCCAAGCTCAACACGGCCGGTCGCTCGGGGGAGCTCGCGATCCTCGGCGAGAACGCCCGCGTGCTCGCCGACGCGTCGAGCGGCATCGTCGTGAGCCGCGCGAAGCGGGTCATCAGCCTGATCGGCGTGCACGATATCGTCGTCGTGGACACGCCCGACGCGCTCCTCGTCACGACGAGCGAGCACGCGCAGCGGGTCAAGGCGGTCGTCGACGCCCTCCGGCTCGGCGGGTCGAGCGACGTGCTGTAGGGGCACTCGAGAGAACGGGGCAGCGGATGTCTGTGCGTCGGTGGTTCGGCTTCGGAGCGGCGCTCGTCGCGGCATCCGTCACCCTGGTGGCCTGCGCGCCGGCGCCCGAGTCCGGCGGCACCGACGCCGCGGACGCGGACTGCGTGCGAATGGTCACCAACTCGGGCGGCCTCGAGGACCGCTCATTCAACCAGTCGAGCTGGGAGGGCCTGCAGCAGGCCGAGGAGGAGCTCGGCGTCGAGGCCGAGGCGATCGTCTCCACGGGCGAGACCGACCTCGCGCCCAACGTGCAGCAGGCCGTCGACTCGGGCTGCGGCCTCATCGTCACGGTCGGCTTCGAGCTCGCCGAGGCGACGCTCGAGCAGGCCGAGGCCAACCCCGAGCTCGCGTTCGCGATCGTCGACGAGACGGTCGAGGCCGACAACGTGAAGCCCGTCGTGTTCGACACCGCGCAGGCCTCGTTCCTGGCCGGCTACCTCGCCGCGGGCGTCTCGAAGACGGGCGTCGTCGCCACCTTCGGCGGCGGCAACCAGCCGCCCGTGACCCTGTTCATGGACGGCTTCGTCGACGGCGTCGCGAAGTACAACGAGATCCACGGCACCCAGGTGCGCGCGCTCGGCTGGGACAAGGCGAAGCAGGACGGCGCGTTCACCGGCGACTTCGAGGACATCAACAAGGGCAAGGCGCTGAGCGAGGGCTTCATCGACCAGGGCGCCGACGTCATCCTCCCGGTCGCCGGACAGGTCGGCGAGGGCGCGACGTCTGCGGCGCTCGAGCGCGGCGGCGTCTCGGTGATCTGGGTCGACAGCGACGGCTACGAGACGCTCGCACCCGAGTTCCGGCCGGTCATCCTCACGAGCGTGCTGAAGAACACGCAGGACGCGATGGTCGAGATCGTCGGCGAGGTGCAGGATGGCTCGTTCACGAACGAGCCCTACATCGGGACGCTCGAGAACGGCGGCGTGGAGATCGCGCCGTACCACGACCTCGCGCCGCTCGTGACCCCAGAGCTCGACGGCGAGATCGAGGGCCTGCGCCAGGCGATCATCGCGGGCGAGCTGCGCGTGGAGTCGCCGAGCGCGCCCTGATCGGCACGGGAAGGCGCATCCCGTCCCCCGAGCGGGGGCCCGTCGGTCTGCTCATATGAGCAGAATGTCGCGGCTTCATAACCATTGCATGTCACCTGCGGCCCCGGCCTGAGCGGTGAGCGCAACATTCGGTAACGTGACTCCACGAGTCCCGCGACGGTCGGGGCGCAGTCTTTGGAGGACACAGTGAAGGTCACGACCAGGAAGGCCGCGCTGGGCGGCCTCGCCATGTTCGGCGCAGCCGTGCTGCTCGCCGGTTGCGGTTCCGCGCCCGAGGATTCGGGCAGCACCGACGGGGGAGAGGCGGCCAGCGACTTCCTCCCCTGCATGGTCTCCGACGCAGGCGGCTTCGACGACAAGTCCTTCAACCAGCTCGGCTTCGAGGGCCTGACCGCCGCCGCCGACGAGCTCGGCGTCGAGCCGGTCACGGTGCAGTCCGACGCCGAGACCGACTACGCGCCCAACCTGACGAACCTCGTCGACCAGGGCTGCAACCTCATCGTCACCGTCGGCTTCGCGCTGGCGTCGGCGGCGGGCGAGTCGGCCGAGGCCAACCCCGACATCGAGTACGTCTCGATCGACGACACGGTCGACCTCGACTTCGACGGCACGACCGACTTCGAGAACATCAAGCCGATCGTCTTCGACACGGCCCAGGCGGCGTTCCTCGCCGGCTACGCGGCCGCGGCCTACTCGCAGACCGGCATCGTCGGCACCTTCGGCGGCATGAACTTCCCGACGGTCTCCATCTTCATGGACGGCTTCGCCCAGGGCGTCGAGTACCACAACCAGGAGATGGGCACGAACGTGCAGGTCCTCGGTTGGGACCGCGCCGCGCAGGACGGCCTCTTCACCGGTGGCTTCGAGGCCAACGACACCGCGCGCAACACCGCGCAGGGCCTCATCGACCAGAACGTCGACGTGCTGCTGCCCGTCGGCGGCCCGATCTACCAGTCGGCCGCCGCGGCCATCCGCGACTCCGGCCGCGAGATCGCGATGATCGGCGTGGACGCCGACTTCACCGAGACCGACCCGTCGGTCGCCGACCTCATGCTCACCTCGATCCTCAAGGGCATCGACGTCGGCACCAAGGAGGCCGTGCTCGCAGCGGGCAACGGCGAGTTCGACAACACCCCGTTCATCGGCACGCTCGAGAACGAGGGCGTCGGCATCGCGCCGTTCCACGACTTCGAGAGCAAGGTCCCGGCCGAGCTCCAGGGCCAGCTCGACGACCTTGCGGCCGCGATCATCGCGGGCGACATCACGGTCGAGTCCTACCTCGCGGCGTCCGAGTAAGGACGAACGCACTGATCGGGGAGGTCGGCGCCAGCCGGCCTCCCCGATCGGCGTTCCGACGCACCCAGGAGCGGGTCGCGCAACATCTGCGCACGCGGCATCCGGCCATTTCGACATTCGCGCAGCATCACCAACGGATGCAGCCATCTCACTAGGATCGGGGACATGAAGCTCGAACTTCGCGGCATCACGAAGCGATTCGGCAGCTTGGTCGCCAACGACCACATCGACCTCACCGTGGAGGCCGGCGAGATCCACGCCCTCCTCGGCGAGAACGGCGCAGGCAAGTCGACGCTCATGAACGTGCTCTACGGCCTCTACCAGGCCGACGAGGGCGAGGTGCTCCTCGACGACGAGGTGCAGCACTTCGCCGGACCCGGCGACGCGATGGCCGCCGGCATCGGCATGGTGCACCAGCACTTCATGCTCATCCCGGTCTTCACGGTCGCCGAGAACGTCATGCTCGGCCACGAGTCGACCCGCGCCGGCGGGCTGCTCGACCTGCCGACCGCTCGCGCGAAGGTGCGCGAGATCTCCGAGCGGTTCGGGTTCGACGTCGACCCCGATGCGCTCATCGACGACCTGCCGGTCGGCGTGCAGCAGCGCGTCGAGATCATCAAGGCGCTCTCGCGCGACGCGCGCGTGCTCGTGTTCGACGAGCCGACCGCCGTGCTGACGCCGCAGGAGACCGACGAGCTCATGGCGATCATGCGCCAGCTCAAGGAGACCGGCACCTCGATCGTCTTCATCACGCACAAGCTGCGCGAGGTGCGCGAGGTCGCCGACCGCATCACGGTCGTGCGCCTCGGCAAGGTCGTCGGCGAGGCGTCGCCCACGGCCACGAACGCCGAGCTCGCCTCGCTCATGGTCGGCCGCGCAGTCGAGCTCACCGTGCAGAAGGAGGAGCCGAAGCTCGGCGAGCCCGCGCTCCAGGTCGAGCACCTCACGGTCATCGACCCGGCCGGCCAGCTCGTCGTCAACGACGTGAGCTTCGACGTGCGCGGCGGCGAGATCCTCGCCGTCGCGGGCGTGCAGGGCAACGGGCAGACCGAGCTCACCGAGGCGCTCCTCGGCCTCCAGCCGCGGGTCGAGGGCTCGATCCGGCTCGACGGCGTCGAGCTCGGCTCGGCCGGCGTCAAGCGCATCCTCGACGCGGGCGTCGGCTTCGTGCCCGAGGACCGCACGGAAGACGGGCTGGTCGGCGAGTTCACGATCGCCGAGAACCTCATGCTCGACCGCAGCGGCGGCGCACCGTTCGTGCGCGCGGGCAACATCCAGCGCGCCGCGCTCGCCGACTTCGCCCGCGACAAGGTCAAGGAGTTCGACGTCCGCACCCAGGGCATCGAGTCGAAGGTGCGCCAACTGAGCGGCGGCAACCAGCAGAAGGTCGTGCTCGCGCGCGAGCTGAGCCGCGATCTCCGGCTCCTCGTCGCGGCGCAGCCCACCCGCGGCGTCGACGTCGGCTCGATCGAGTTCATCCACAAGCGCATCGTCGAGACGCGCGACTCGGGTGTCCCCGTGGTCGTCGTGTCCACCGAGCTCGACGAGGTCGTCGCGCTCGCCGACCGGATCATGGTCATGTACCGCGGCCGCATCGTCGGGATCGTCCCCGGCGACACGCCGCGCGACGTGCTCGGCCTCATGATGGCCGGCGAACAACCCGAAGGAGCGGCCGCATGAGCGACCCCCAGAACCCCGAGGCCGCGCGCCCCGGCGCCGCCGGCGACCTCGACGCCGACGTCGCGATCGAGGAGCCGGGTGCCGTCTCGCCCGAGAAGCAGACCGCGGCCGAGGATGCCCGTGCGACCGCCGGCGGACCGGGCGCCGGGGCCGACGTGCCGCCGCCGTCGCGCTGGCACACGATGCTCCACCAGATCGCGACCGGCAACGCGATCATCTCGGTGCTCGCGGTGCTGCTCGCACTGCTCGTCGGCGCCATCATGATCGCGTTCACCGACGAGCGCGTGCAGGAGGCGAGCGGCTACTTCTTCGCCCGCCCCACCGACACGCTCGCCGCGATCTGGGACTCGGTGGCCGGCGCGTACGCGGCCCTGTTCCAGGGCGCCGTCTACAACTTCCGCCGCGACACCTTCCTCGCCGGCATCCGTCCGCTCACCGAGACCCTGACGTTCGCGACTCCGCTCATCGCCGGTGGCCTCGGCGTCGCCCTCGCCTTCCGCGTCGGCATGTTCAACATCGGCGGCCGCGGCCAGATGCTCATCGCGGCATCCGTCGCCGGCTGGATCGGCTTCGGCTTCGACCTGCCGTGGGGCCTGCACATGCTCGTCGCCCTCGTCGGCGGCCTCGTCGGCGGCGCGCTCTGGGCGGGCATCGCGGGCTTCCTGAAGGCACGCACGGGAGCCCACGAGGTGATCGTCACGATCATGCTCAACTACGTCGCGTTCTACCTGGTGTCCTGGATGCTGCGGACGCCCGGCCTCCTCCAGGCGCCGGGCTCGTCGAACCCGAAGACCCCGGCCATGAAGGACACGGCGATCTTCCCCGAACTGCTCGGACCCCAGTTCAACCTGCACTTCGGGTTCGTGCTGGTGATCATCGCCACGATCGTCGTGTGGTGGATCCTCAGCCGCTCGAGCCTCGGCTTCCGGTTCCGCGCCGTCGGCGAGAACCCGAACGCGGCACGCGTCGCCGGCATCAACGTGCGCAACATGTACATCTACGCGATGCTCATCTCGGGCGCGCTGCTCGGCCTCGCCGGCGTCAGCCAGGTGCTCGGCACCGTGACCACCGGCTTCACCGCCGGCATCGACGCCGGCATCGGCTTCGACGCGATCACGGTGGCCCTGCTCGGCCGCTCCACCCCGTGGGGCACCTTCGTGGCCGGCCTGCTGTTCGGCGCGTTCAAGGCGGGCGGCTTCTCGATGCAGGCGGCCGAGGGCGTGCCGATCGAGATCGTGCTCGTCGTGCAGTCGCTCATCGTGCTCTTCATCGCGGCGCCGCCGCTCGTGCGCACCATCTTCCGCCTGCCCGACCCGGCCTCGCGCCGCAGAGCTGTTCCCAACGTCTCCCAGGAGGTGAAGATCAAGTGACCACCGCGCTGCAGCACAACGCACCCGCCCCCGTGGCCGAGCCGCTCGACACGACCGTCGTCACGAGCTGGAAGGCGCCGATCGCGTTCGCGATCTTCACGCTCGCCGCGCTCGCGCTCGCGGTCTTCGCGCCGCGCGACGGCGAGACGACCTTCCGCCTCTCGACGCAGGCCGACGTCATCCAGCTGCCCGAGATCACCGTGCCGTCGATGCCGGCGCTCTGGATCACGATCGTCCTGCTGGCGCTCGCGACCGCGTACTCCGCGATGCTGGTCGCGTCGAAGCGCAAGGTCCCGCTCTGGCTCATCGTGGTCTTCGCGATCCTGTTCATGTTCGGCTTCCTCACGTGGGCGGCCTCCGGCGCCGCCATCCCGGTGATCGGCCTGCTGTTCGGATCGCTGAGCCTCGCCGTGCCGCTCATCTACGGCTCGCTGACCGGCGTGATCGGGGAGCGGGTCGGCGTCATCAACATCGCGATCGAGGGCCAGCTGCTCGCCGGCGCGTTCACCGCGGCGGTCGTCGCATCGCTCGTCTCGTCGTCGACCGGCGTGCCGTGGCTCGGGCTCATCGCGGGCACCATCGGCGCGATGGTCGCCGGCCTGCTCGTGGGCATGGTGCTCGCCGCGTTCTCGATCAAGTACTTCGTCGACCAGGTCATCGTCGGCGTCGTGCTCAACGTGCTCGTCATCGGCCTCACGAGCTTCTTCTTCTCGCAGGTGCTGTCCCCGAACGCGGGCACGCTCAACACTCCGCCGCGGTTCGAGCGCCTGCCGATCCCGCTGCTGAGCGACATCCCGATCATCGGGCCGGTGTTCTTCCGGCAGACCATCGTCGTCTACCTCATGTACATCGCGGTCGCGCTGGTCTACGTCGGGCTGTTCCACACCAAGTGGGGCCTCCGGCTCCGCGCCGTGGGCGAGCACCCGCAGGCCGCCGACACCGTCGGCATCAAGGTGAACCGCACCCGGTTCTGGAACGTGGCGCTCGCGGGCGCGATCGCCGGCCTCGGCGGCACGTTCTTCACGATCGGCTCGGGCATCGCCTTCAACAAGGAGATGACCGCGGGCGCGGGCTTCATCGCGCTCGCCGCCGTCATCTTCGGCCAGTGGGACCCGATCAAGGCGACGCTCGCGGCGCTGCTGTTCGGCTTCGCGTCGAACCTGCAGAACACGCTGTCGGTCATCGGATCGCCCGTGCCGAGCGAGTTCATGCTCATGCTGCCGTACCTCGTCACGATCTTCGCCGTGGCCGGCCTCGTCGGCAAGGTGCGAGGGCCCGCGGCGGCCGGCAAGCCGTACATCAAGTCATGAGCGGATGCCGCGGCGTCGCGTCGCGGCATCCGTCGACGAACCGAACCCATCCTTGAGGGGAGCACCATGACCGCAACGGATGCGATCGACTGGGAGTCGCTGCGCGAGCGCGCTCGCGAGGCGATGGGGAAGGCGTAAGTGCCGTACTCCGAGTTCCCGGTCGGCGCGGCCGCGATCGTCGACGCCGGCCGGGTCGTGAGCGGATGCAACGTGGAGAACGCGTCGTACGGCGTCACGCTGTGCGCCGAGTGCTCGCTCGTCTCCGCGCTCGTCATGTCGGGCGGCGGCAAGCTCGTCGCGTTCACGTGCGTGGACGGCCACGGCGCCACGCTCATGCCGTGCGGCCGTTGCCGTCAGCTCCTGTACGAGCACTCGGCCGAGGGCATGCTGCTCGAGACCGTCTCGGGCGTGAAGACCATCGACGAGGTGCTGCCCGACGCGTTCGGCCCGCGCCAGCTCGCCGAGTTCAAGGGGGCGAGCGCGTGAGCGCCGTGGAGGCGTTCGACGCCGTCGACCTCATCCGGGCGAAGCGCGACGGACGCGAGCTCTCGACCGCGCAGATCGACTGGCTCATCGACGCGTACACGCGCGGCTACGTCGCCGACGAGCAGATGTCGGCGCTGACCATGGCGATCTTCCTGAACGGCATGGCCCGTCGCGAGATCCGCGACATGACGATGGCCATGCTCGCCTCGGGCGAGCGCCTGGATTTCTCGGGCCTCGGCAAGCCGACCACCGACAAGCACTCGACCGGCGGCGTCGGCGACAAGATCACGCTGCCGCTCATGCCGCTCGTCGCGACGTTCGGCGTCGCGGTGCCGCAGCTCTCGGGCCGTGGGCTCGGCCACACCGGCGGCACGCTCGACAAGCTCGAGTCCATCCCCGGCTGGCGCGCCGACCTCACGAACGAGGAGATCTTCGACCAGCTCCGCGACGTCGGCGGCGTCATCTGCGCCGCGGGCGCGGGCCTCGCCCCGGCCGACAAGAAGCTCTACGCGCTGCGCGACATCACCGGCACGGTCGAGGCGATCCCGCTCATCGCGTCGTCGATCATGTCGAAGAAGATCGCCGAGGGAACGGGCGCGCTCGTGCTCGACGTGAAGTTCGGCTCGGGCGCGTTCCTGCAGGACATCGAGCGCTCGCGCGAGCTCGCCCGCACCATGGTGGAGCTCGGCGAGGACGCGGGCGTCGCCACGTCGGCGCTCATCACGAACATGAACGTGCCGCTCGGCCTCACCATCGGCAACGCGAACGAGGTGCGCGAGTCGGTCGAGGTGCTCGCCGGCGGCGGACCGGCCGACGTGCGCGAGCTCACGGTCGCGCTCGCCCGCGAGATGCTCTCGCTGGCCGGCGTGCACGACGCCGACGTGGAGGCCGCGCTCGACGACGGCCGCGCGATGGACACCTGGAAGCGGGCGATCCGCGCCCAGGGCGGCGACCCCGACGCACCGCTGCCGGTGGCGCGCGAGCAGCACGTCATCACCGCCGACCGCGACGGCGTGCTCGTGGAGCAGGAGGCCCTGCCGTTCGGCATCGCCGCCTGGCGCCTCGGCGCGGGCCGCGCGCGCAAGGAGGACCCGGTGCACCACGCGGCCGGGATCGACCTGCATGCGAAGCCCGGCGACGCCGTGCGCGCGGGGCAGCCGCTGTTCACGCTGCACGCCGACGAGCCCGCCCGCTTCGC
>CBFGWW010000068.1:0-12909 GCA_965652625.1 uncultured Agromyces sp. | reverse complement strand
TCGACGACGGCGAGACGCTCACGGGCCTGCACCTCGCGCTGCTCGTGCGCCGCAGCGCGGCGAGCTGAACGAACTTTTTACTTGCTATTGACAAGTTCACTTGCAAAGAGCAAGCTGAGGATCACGACCGGAACCACCGACCGACGACGATCCACCGGAGGACACCATGACCGCCACCAACATCTTCGTGAACATCCCCACCACCGACCTCGACCGCGCCAAGGCGTTCTACGAGGCGCTGGGCTTCACGATCAACCCGAACTTCACCGACGAGAACGCCGCCTGCGTCGTGCTCAGCGACACCATCTACTTCATGGTGCTGACGCGCGAGTACCTCGGCACGTTCACCGACAAGCAGATCATCGACCCGAAGACCCAGGCCCAGGTGTCGATCGCCCTCACGCGCGACTCCCGTGAGGACGTCGACGAGGTGCTCGCCAAGGGCCTCGCCGCCGGCGGCACCGAGCCGCGGCCCGTGCAGGACTACGGGTTCATGTACTCGCGCGACCTCGACGACCCCGACGGCAACAACCTCTCGTTCCTCTTCATGGAGCCGGCCGCCGCCGAGATGGGTCCCGAGGCCTACCTGGCACAGCAGGGCGCCGGCGCCGAGGCGCCGTCGGCCTGATCGGACGCGCCGAATGGCCACGCGCGCCACTCGGGGCTTCGGCCAGTACAGCGGCGTCGCCCGTGCCGTCGAGCGGGTCGGGGAACGATGGGCACTGCTCATCGTCCGCGACCTGCTCGTCGGCGCGCGCCGGTACGGCGACCTGAAGGCCGGCCTGCCGCGCATCCCGACGAACATCCTGGCCGACCGGCTGAAGGAGCTGCAGGAGGCCGGCGTCGTCCGCCGCGTGCCGACCGTTCGCGGCGGCTACGAGCTGACCGAGCTCGGGCGCGCGCGCGAGCCAGTCGTGGTCGCCCTCGAGCGCTGGGGGTGGTCCACCCTGGGCGAGCCCGCCGAGGGCGAGCTGGTCACGGCCGACTCGCTGGTGATCGCGCTCGGCGCCGCGTTCCGGCCGGATGCCGCGGCGACGCTGCCGCCCACCGAGTACGTGCTGCACGTCGGCGGCGTCTCGATCTCGGCGATCGTGACGGGCCGCCACCTCGACGCCGCTCCCGTCGGACCGGGCGCGCTGCCGCAGCCGCGCCGCGCGATCCCCGACGTCGCGCCCGAGGACGTGCTCGAGCTGGCGGTCGAGCCCTCGGGGTTCCGCGACCTCGTCTCGGGCGTCCGCGGCGCCGTCACCGTGAAGGGGCCGCCCTCCGGCGTCGCCATCCTCGACGGCGGGAGCGCGCTGCTCGAGCGCTTCCGGCTCACGTTCCGCATCGAGCCGATCGCGCCGCCGACCGGCGCGGCGAGCGAGGCCGGCGACGCGGCATCCGTCGCCTGAGCCTGCGGCCCGGTCGTCGAGTAGCGCCCGCCGGAGGCGGACGCGTATCGAGACGTGGCAGGCCACCATGCACCGCACCCGCGTCTCGATACGCGTCGCGCTTCGCGCGGCGCTGCTCGACGACCGGAGTCCAGAGCCCTCAGACCACGGGCAGCGCCTCGTGCGGCTGCGCCGGCAGCACGACCAGGATCGGGTCGCCCGCGCGCACGACGCCGTCCGCGACGACGACCGCCATCACGCCGGCCCGCCGGTGCGTTCCGGCGGAGTCGCGTCGGATCATCCGGCGCATGAGCCCAGGCTGGAACCGATCGATCTGCACGCACGGGTTCCGCAGCCCCGTGAGCTCGACCTCCGCGGCGTCGCCGAGCCGCAACCGCGTGCCGAGGGGGAGCGACAGCAGGTCGATCCCGCTCGTCGTGACGTTCTCGCCGAGCTCGCCCGGCCCGACCTCGTGCCCCTCGACGGCGAGCTCGTCGAAGAGCTCGCGCTGGAGCAGGTGCACCTGGCGCACGTTCGGCTCGGTCCACGTGCCGCGGAACCGCGAGCGCCGCCGCACGGTGGCACCGGCATGGGCGTCGCCCTCGATGCCGTGGCCGGCGACGAGGCGGATCTCGTCGCGCACGGGCTTCGTGAAGCGGTGCGCGTCGTCGCGTGCGACGGCAACGACCGCCGCGACGCGGGTCGCGGCATCCGTCGCGCCGTCGCGGTCGCGGTCGTGGTCGCCGCTCACGGCGAGACGTACACCTTGCGCAGCGTCTGCCGCACGGTCCAGATGGTGCGCATGCCCGACTCGAGTCGCACGACCGAGCCCGGACGCAGCACGATCGGCGACGCGTGCGGATGCTCGAACTCCACGGTCGCGGCGCCCGCGAGCACGACGAACACCTCGTCGGCCTCGACGTCGCGCATCGCGCCGACCGACATCTCCCAGACGCCGACCGTGCGTCCGCCGTCGTCGTCGAGCACGAGGTGGCCCGTGGTCGGCTCGCCGGCGACGACCTGCTCGGCCTCGACGGGCACGTGCTCGAGTGCGACCGTCGCGGCATCCGCGATGACGCCGGGATGCAGGCGGGGCGCGTCGCTCATGAGTCGAACCCCAGGCCGAAGGCGTCGAGTGTCTTCAGCAGCATGTTGCGCCTGCCTCTCGTGTGATCGGCGCGGTCGAGCGACCAGCGCGTCGCGTTGATGCCCATGGCGGCGATGGGCTCGGGCGGGAACGGCAGCGGCCGTTCGCGCACCATGCGCAGCCGGGTGCGCTCGTTGTCGCGCTGCTCGAGGAGGTCGAGCACGACCTCGCCGGCGAACCGCGCGGCGGCCACGCCGAGGCCCGTGAACCCGGCGGCGTAGGCGACCCGGTCGTCGCGGGCGGTGCCGTAGAACGCGGCGAACCGCGTGCTCGTGTCGATGACGCCACCCCACCGGTGCGAGAACCGCAGGCCCTCGAGCTGCGGGAACGTCGTGAAGAAGTGGCTCGCGAGTCGCTCGTAGCTCTCGGCGCGATCCTCGTACCGCTCGAGGATGCGCCGGCCGTAGTGGTAGACCGCGTCGTAGCCGCCGAACAGGATGCGGCCGTCGCGCGTGGGTCGGTAGTAGTGGAACTGGTTGGCCAGGTCGCCGAGACCCTGCCGATTCGCCCAGCCGATCGACGCCTGCTGCTCGGCGGTGAGCGGCTCGGTCATGAGCACGTAGTCGTAGACCGGCACGGTCATGAGCCGGTTGCGCTTGAGCAGGCTCGGGAACACGTTCGTCGCGAGCACCGCGCGCTGCGCGATCACGCGGCCGCCGTCGGTCACGACGGTCACCGCGCCTGTCGAGCCCGGCGTCTCGATGCGGCGCACGCGGGACTGCTCGAAGATCTCGACGCCGAGCTCCTCCGCGACGCGGGCGAGCTCGGCCGCGAGCTTCGCCGGGTGCAGGATGGCGCTGCCCCGGGTGTCCCAGACGCCCGCGAGGTAGGTGGGGGAGGCGACCTCGGCGCGCACCTGGTCCTGGTCGAGGAATCGGACGCCGTCGTCGCCGCGGGCCGCCGCCTCGGCGACCTCCTCCTCGATCCAGTCGACCTGATGCGGCTCGACCGCGACGCCGAGGGCGCCGTTGCGCTCGAACTCGAAGTCCATGCCGAGCTCGGCCTCGGAGGCCTCGATCGCGTCGAGGTTCTCGGAGCCGAGCCGCTCGAGCGTCGGCATCTCCTCGGGCCAGCGCGACATCCCGTTCTCGCGGCCGTGCGTGAGGCTCGCCTCGCAGAAGCCGCCGTTGCGACCGGATGCCGCCCAGCCGATGGTCTTCGCCTCGACGAGCACGACGTGCGCGTCGGGGTTGCGCCGCTTCGCGAGCACCGCCGTCCAGAGGCCCGTGTAGCCGCCGCCGACGACGACGAGCTGCGCGACGTGCTCGCCCGTGAGCACGGGCCGCGACCTCCTGGCCTCGGCGCTCAGGTCGTCGAGCCAGAACACGCGGTGCTGGCTCCCGGCGAGCGAGTGCTCGATGACGGATGCCGGCGGCCGGCGGCGTTCGAATACGGTCGTTCCCACGGCGGTCTCTCCAAGGCGGTCGGTGCTCCCATCCTCCCGCCCATCCCGAGCGGGGCGCCACCGCGCGGCGTCGTGAATGCCGCCGCCCGCCGGACGGATCGGCCGGACGGACGATCAGGCCCGCGGCGCGTGCGCCTCGAGGAACTGGAACACCTCGGTCTGGTCGACGCCCGGGAACGTGCCCGTGGGCAGCGCCGCGAGCAGCGACGTCGGCGTGCGCGCGGCCGGCCACGAGGCATCCGCCCACTTCTCGGACAGCGTCGACGGCGGGCGGCGGCAGCACGACTCGTCGGGGCAGGTCGAGACGGCGCGGTGCGGCGTCTCGCGTCCGCGGAACCACTTCACGTGCTCGAACGGCACGCCGACCGACACCGAGTACTCGCCCTCCTTGGCCTTCTCGATGCGCGAGGTGCACCAGAACGTGCCCGACGACGTGTCGGTGTACTGGTACCAGGGACTGAACCGGTCCTCGACGTCGAACACCGTGCGCGCCGTCCAGTTGCGGCAGACGATCGTGCCCTCGACCGCGCCGAGCGCGTCGGACGGGAACCTGACCCTGTCGTTCTCGTACGCCTTGATGATCGTGCCCGACTCGTGCACCTTCATGAAGTGCACCGGGATGCCGAGGCGCGCGGTCGCGAGGTTCGTGAACCGGTGCGCGGCGGTCTCGTACGACACCGCGAACGCGTCGCGGAGCTCCTCCATCGAGATGCGGCGCAGGTTCTTCGCCTCGGTGAGGAAGCGCACGGCGGCCTGCTCGGGCAGGAGGATCGCGGCGGTGAGGTAGTTCGTCTCGATGCGCTGCCGCAGAAATTCGCCGTAGTTTCGCGGCTCCTCGTGACCGAGCAAATGGCTCGCGAGCGCCTGCAGGATGGGGGAGCGCGAGTCGCGCGACGGCGACTGCTGGGTCGGCAGGTAGATGCGGCCGTTGTGCTTGTCGGTCACCGAGCGGGTCGAGTGCGGCAGGTCGCCGACGTAGTGCAGCGAGTAGCCGAGGTGCGACGCCATGTCGGCCACGAGCTGGTGCGACACCGGGCCCCCGGTGTGCCCGACCGCCTCGAGGAGCTCGGCCGCCTTCTGCTCGAGCTCGGGATAGAAGTTGTCGCGGGCGCGCATCTCGGCGCGCAGCTCCGCGTTCGCGCGGCGGGCCTCCTCGGGGGTCGCCGCCCGCTCGCGGTGCAGGCGGTCGATCTCGTGGTGCAGCGCGAGGATCGTCTGCAGCGTCTGGTCGCTCATCGTCTTGGCCACGCGGAACGGCTCGAGGCCGAGCGCCTGGAAGACGGGACCCCGCTGCGCCCGCTCGACCGCGATCTCGAGCGCGGCGCGCTCCGACGGTGCGTCGGGCTTCAGCAGCTCGTCGGCGGTCGTGCCGAGCGCGAACGCGATCGTGCGCAGCATCGAGAGCCGCGGCTCGCGCTTGCCGTTCTCGATCGCCGACACCTGCGACGGCGCCCGGTCGATGGCCCGGGCGAGCTCGCCGAGCGTCATGCCGACGGCGGCGCGGCGGTCGCGGATGCGTCGGCCGAGCGTCAGCGCGTCGACCTCGTCGCCCTCGCCCGCGGGCTCGGAGGAGGCGGCCTCGAGGGCCGTGCGAGCGGTGCGATCGGCGATGACCATGCATCGATGGTCACATGGGCGCACGGATGCCGCAAACGGAACAACCGCGAAAGTTCTGTTGATGACGCTCGGCCTGCCCGTCCCGCCTCAGTCGAGCAGCGCCGGCTTCAGCTCCCGGGTGAAGAAGTCCATGAAGCCGTCGGGATCGGGTCCGTTGTTCGCGAGCACCACGTGGTCGTAGCCGGCCTCCTCGTATGAGCGCACAGCCGCGACGTGCTTCGCGACCTCGGGGCCGCACGGCATCTGGGCGGCGACGTCCTCCTCGCGGACGTACCTCGCCGACGCCTCGAAGTTGACCGGGTTCGGCAGCTCGCTCATGACCTTCCAGCCCGTGAGCGACCATCGCGACGACTCGAACGCCGCCCGCACGGCCTGCTCCTCGTCCTCGGCCCAGGCGAGGCCGACCTCGCCGTAGCGAGGTCCGCTGCCGCCGGCGTCACGGTACGCGCCGAGCAGTTCGGGGTCGGCCTCGGTGCCGAACAGCCCGTCGCCGAGCTCGGCCGCGAGCTCAGCGGCATCCGGCCCGCCCGCGGCCACCGCGATCACGGGAAGCCGGTCGGGCAGGTCGAAGACGCGCGCGTCCTCGAGGTCGAGGTACTCGCCCCGGTACGACCGGTACCCGCCCTGCCAGAGCAGCCGGATGATCTCGAGCGCCTCGCGCAGCATCTCCTGCCGCTCCGCCACCGCGGGGAATCCGCGCCCGACGACGTGCTCGTTGAGGCGCTCGCCGGCGCCGACGCCGAGCGTGAAGCGGTCGTCGGACACGATCGCGAGCGTGGCCGCCGCCTGCGCGATGATCGCCGGGTGGTAGCGCACGGTCGGGCAGGTCACGCCGGTCGCGAGGCCGATGCGGTCGGTCTCCGCGGCGATGGCGCCGAGCACCGTCCACGCGAACGGCGAGTGGCCCTGCGAGTCGAGCCACGGGTGGTAGTGGTCGCTCATCTCCACGAAGTCGAACCCGGATGCCTCGGCGAGCTTCGCCTGGCGCACGAGCTCCTTCGGGTCGAAGCCCTCGGCCGACAGCTTGTATCCGTACTGCATCGGTCTCCTCCGGTCGTCACGAGGTCGTCGTCGGACCGTCGCGACGGTACGCGGCGGAGGTGGGAGCCTGAAGGCCGTTGACCGGCCGGGCGGATGCCGCGAGAATGCGGGCGGATGCCGCGAGGACGCGTCGCGGCGACGCGACTCGGGGAGGAGCGCCGATGAGGGGGCACGCGCCGGTCGGCCGGATCGTGGACTGGGAGCCGCCGGTCGACGACGATGCGGCGCCCTGGCCGAGGTATGAACGCGGAGACGGTCCCGGGGTGATCCTCCTGCACGAGTTCCCCGGCATCACGCCCGAGGTGCTCGGGCTCGGCGACCACCTCGTCGAGAGCGGCTTCACCGTCGTCATCCCGCACCTCTTCGGCGTGCGAGGCGAAGCGGCGAACCCGGTCCGCCTGGCGCGGATCGGCGCGGCACTGTGCGTGTCGAGCACGTTCCGCGCGTGGGCGCTCGGGGCCGATCGTCCGATCGCCCGGCAACTGCGAGCGTTCGCTGCGCAGCTCGCCGAGCGCACCGGTGGCCGGGTCGGGGTCATCGGCATGTGCTTCACGGGCGGATTCGCGCTCGCTGCCGCCGTCGATCCGCGCGTCGCGGCCCCCGTGGTGAGCCAGCCCTCCATCCCGATCGGGCTTCCGGGGCGGCGGCGCAGCGACGCCGGCGTCAGCGAGGAGGAGCTCGCCGAGGTGCATCGCCGAACCTCGGAGGAGGGACTCTGCGTGCTCGGGCTCCGGTTCAGTGAGGACCTGATCTCCCCGGGCGCTCGTTTCGAAGCACTGACGAAGCGGCTCGGCACGGGGTTCCGAGTGATCGAACTCGACTCGTCGTGCGGCAACCCCGACGGGTTCCGACGCCGCGCTCACTCCGTGCTCACCGCCGAGGTGCGTGAGGAGCCGCGGAACCGGGCCACGACGGCACGCGACGAGGTGGCGTCGTTCCTGCACGATCGGCTCGACGCCCGCCGCTGACGCGGCGGCCCGGATGCCGCATCGCTCCCGATCCGGTCCCGCAACCTGAGGCAGCGCGCCTCACTCCGGGGCGCGCTCGGCCACGAGCTCGGCGATGACGTGCCGCGCGTTCGCGGCGAGCGGCGGGTTGCGCTCGGCGTAGTACGGCAGCTGCGCCAGCGCCTGCAGCAGCACCCAGCCGCGGGCGCGCGCCCACGTCGCGTCGTCGGCCCCGACCTCGGCGCGGAACACGGCGCGTGCCGGCGGCGGCAGGAGGTTCCACGCGACGCGGTGGTCGCTCGCGGGGTCGCCGAGGCCCATCGCGCTGAAGTCGAGCACACCCGTGAGGCGTCCGTCGCGCAGCAGCAGGTTGCTCGGCGAGAGGTCGCCGTGGATCCAGGTGAGCGCGCCCTCGTGGCGTGGCGCCGCGAGGGCCTCGTCCCACACGGCGACCACGTCGTCGCGGGCCGGACCGAGCTCGCCGGCGAGCAGCTCGAGGTTCGTGCGCACGAGCTCGTCCTCCTCGTGCAGGGGGCGCGGCCACGCCGTCGTCGGCGCACCGGCCGGATCGAGCGCGCGCATGGCGCGCACGAACGCGGCGAGGTCGCGCGCGAGCTGCTCGTCGTCGTACGCGCCGCCCTCGGTCGACGGATGCCGCCCCACCACCCAGCGGCACACGGTCCACGGCCACGCCCACTCCTCCACGGGCACGCCGAAAGCCAGGGGTACCGGCACCTCGACCGGCAGCGACGGCGCGATGCGCGGAAGCCACGCGTACTCGCGCTCGAGCGGCGCGACCGCCCAGTGGATGCGCGGCATCCGAACCGACAGCTCGTCGCCGAGCCGGTAGATCGCGTTGTCGGTGCCCCACGGCTCGACGGGCGTGACGGGAAGCCCCGCCCAGTCGGGGAACTGCTCGGCGACGAGACGTGCGACGAGCGCGGCATCCGTCGTCACCTCGTCGTCGTGCATCCGTGCCATCCGCTCACGCTACGCCCGCGGTGCGAACCGCGACGGCGCCACCCCGGGGGATGGCGCCGTCGCAGGCGTGGTGCCGTCACGGAACTCGGTCAGCGGCGCGCGAGGCGACGGGCGCGACCCTCGAGGCCGCCCGCGAGCACGACGCCCCCGAGCACGAGGAGGAAGGCGCCCGCCGGCACACCTCCGCCGACCTGCGAGAGGAACAGCAGCGGAAGCTGCAGGAACGGGATCGGGAGCGCGAGCCACAGGCTCACCCGGCGGGCGCGCGCCAGCGAGACGCAGAGCGCGATCGCGCCGACGAGCCAGAGTGCGTTGGCGAGCATCGCGACGATCGGGAAGAACTCGAGGTCGATGCCGTTGACCGCGCTCGTGATGGTGCCGACCGTGAGCAGCACGGTCCCGCTCGCGGCGACGACGGCGCCCCAGCTCGACCGGGCGTACCGGGCGAGGCCGAGGAACAGCACCGCGAACGCCCAGAGGCTCACGGTGAACATCGCGAGGATCACCCGCGTGCGCGGGTCGATGGCCGGGTCCTCGTCCTGCGGGAAGAGGAACTGCATCACGCCGATGACGACCGACAGGCCGCCGGCGGTGAGCGCCGCGATGCCGGTCAGCCGGGTGCTCACGCGGCCGATGAGGCGGCCGTCGCGGGGGAACGAGACGGGCGGTGCGTCTGCCGTGCGGGAGACGACGGCGGAGTCGAGGGTGGCGGGAGCCATGGCGGAGCCTTCCTGGTCGGTGGAGCCGGTCCATCTCGGCCGGCACTGCGAACGTACGGACCGGCCGCCGGCCGCGACATCGGCCGCGGGTCGACGGATGCCGCGACGCACGGCCCGACCGCAGGCGCCTCGCGGCGGCATCCGACGTCGACCTCGGGCGGTGCGGATGTCGACCTTCGTCGCTGTCGCCCGAGGTGCGCGCCCACGTAGCATCGGACCGTGCCGACCCAGGAGACCGCTTCCGCGCGAACGCGCGATGCCGCCACCCGCGCGACGGGGCGCGGTCGCGGCGCCCGGGGCATCCCCGGTCTCCTGCGCGACTGGCGGTCATGGACCTCGCCGCTCGACCTCGCGATCGCGGGCGGCATCGCACTCTGGGCGTCGCTCGAGGCGCTGCTCGTGCCGTCGACGAACCCCGTGGGGCAGTTCGGGTTCGCGCTCGCGATCTCGGCGCCGCTCGTCGTGCGGCGGCGGTTCCCCGCCCTCGTGATGCTCGTCGTCGCGGCCGCCCTGGTGCTGCACGCGGCGATCGCGGGCGCGGATGCCACGTTCAACCCGTTCCCGAGCCTGCTCGTCGCGACGTTCACCGTGGCAGAGCGCATCGCCGCGTGGTGGCTCGCCGCGATGCTCGGACTCCTGCCGATCGCGGCGATGCTCGCCGCGCACGTGCTCGGGTACTTCGGCTCGCCCGGCATCGAGACCGCCGGAACCGTGTTCCTCGTGTTCTTCGTCGGTGCGACCTGGGCTGCGGGTCGTCTCGTGCGGCATCGCGCACTCACGCTGCAGCGGACGCGCGACAGTTCCGACCGGCTCGCCGCCGATGCGGTGGCCTCCGAGCGCACGCGCATCGCCCGCGAGCTGCACGACATCGTCGCGCACGCCCTGTCGATCGTCGCACTGCAGGCGGGCGCTGCCGAGCAGTTCCTCGACAAGGACGTCGAGCGTTCGCGGCGACATCTCCAGCTCACCCGCCGCACCGCGCAGGAGGCCCTCGACGAGATGCGGCACCTGCTCGGCGTGCTGCGCGAGGACGGCGTGGCCTACGCACCGCAGCCCGGGGTGTCGGGACTCGCCGACCTCGTCGCCGAGACGGTGGCGGCGGGGCATCCGTGCCGGCTCGAGGTCGGCGACGAGGTCGCCGGCGTCCCCGACGGGCTCGGGCTCGCCGTGTATCGCCTCGTGCAGGAGTCGCTCACGAACGTGCGCAAGCACGCACCGGGCGCCGACGTGTCGGTGCGCGTCGAGCGAGGCGACCGCGTCGTCACGGTCGAGGTCGTGAACGGCCCGCCCGCCTCGGGTGCCGAGGCCGCCGCCGGCGACGTCCGCGGCAGCGGCCGCGGCCTGCCCGGCATGGGCGAGCGCGTGCGGGTGTACGGCGGCACGCTCGAGGCGGGCCCCACGGATGACGGCGGATGGCGCGTGCACGCCGAGCTGCCGGTGGGGTCGTCGTGACCGCGCCCGGCGACGGCGCGGCGACGCCGACCGGCGCGGGACGAGCGCCCCGCGTGCTCGTGGCCGACGATCACGCGCTGGTGCGCTCGGGCGTCGTGGGGCTCCTCGAGGCGGCCGACCTCGAGGTGGTCGGCGAGGCCGCCGACGGGGCCGCCGCCGTCGAAGCGGCACGGATGCTGCGCCCCGACGTCGTGCTCATGGACATCCGCATGCCCGGCATGGACGGCATCGAGGCGACGGCCCGCATCGCCGCCGATGCGGACGCCCCGCGCGTGCTCGTGCTCACCACCTTCGACCTCGACGAGTACGTCTACCGCGCCCTCGAGGCCGGCGCGTCGGGCTTCCTGTTGAAGGACGCTCCGCCCGAGCGGCTGGTCGACGGCGTCCGCACCGTCGCTCGCGGTGAGGCACTCCTCGCGCCGGCGCTCACCCGACGACTGATCGAGCGCTACCTCGCCGCTCCCGCGCCCGGCGCGGCATCCGACCCGGCGCCCGACCTGACGCCGCGCGAGCGCGAGGTGTGGCTGCTCATCGCCCGCGGGCTGTCGAACCAGGAGGTCGGGCAGCGCCTGTTCCTCAGCGAGGCGACCGTGAAGGCGCACGTCACGCGACTGCTCGCCAAGCTCGGGGTGCGCGACCGGGTGCAGGCGGTGGTCCTCGCCTACGAGTCGGGCCTCGTGCTCCCGGGCGACGCGTCCTAGGAGGCTTCGGCGTCGTCAGCACGCCTCACGCGCCGCTTCTTCCGCGGCGCGGAAGAACCGCGGAAGTTCACCCCCCGAATCGTCGGTCGGCCCCCTCGAGCCCGACGCAGCATGGATGCACAGACCCCCGGACGGCACCGGAGACGACGCCCGACGGAACACCGAAGCATCCGCACGCTGCACCGAAGGAGCACCACGATGGCAACGACGAACCGCCCCGGCGACCAGACCCAGACCGCGGCCGAGCTGCAGCTCGAGTGGGACGCCGACCCGCGCTGGGAGGGCGTCCGCCGCGACTACACCGCCGAGGACGTCATCGCGCTCCGCGGACCGGTGCGCGAGGAGCGCACGCTCGCGCGGCGCGGCGCCGAGAAGCTGTGGGAGGACATCCAGCAGAACACCGGCACGGCGTTCGCCCCGCAGGAGGACCCGCAGTGGTCGGCCGCGCTCGGCGCCCTCACCGGCAACCAGGCGGTGCAGCAGGTGCGCGCGGGCCTCAAGGCGATCTACCTGTCGGGCTGGCAGGTCGCGGCCGACGCGAACCTCAGCGGGCAGACCTACCCCGACCAGTCGCTGTACCCGGCGAACTCGGTGCCGGCGGTCGTGCGCCGCATCAACAACGCGCTGCTGCGCGCCGGCCAGATCGAGCAGGGCGCCGACGGACGCGACTGGATGGCCCCCATCGTCGCCGACGCCGAGGCCGGCTTCGGCGGGCCGCTCAACGCCTACGAGCTCATGCACCAGATGATCGAGGCGGGCGCCGCGGGCGTGCACTGGGAGGACCAGCTCGCGAGCGAGAAGAAGTGCGGCCACATGGGCGGCAAGGTGCTGATCCCGACGTCGCAGCACATCCGGACGATCAACGCGGCGCGGCTGGCGGCGGATGTCGCGGGGGTCCCGTCGATCATCATCGCCCGGACCGACGCGCTCGCCGCGACCCTGCTCACGAGCGACCACGACGAGCGCGACCGCCCGTTCGTCACGGGCGAGCGCACCGCGGAGGGCTTCTACGAGGTGCGGAACGGCATCGAGCCGGTCATCGCCCGCGGCCTCGCCTACGCCGAGTACGCCGACCTGCTCTGGGTCGAGTCGGCCGAGCCCGACCTCGACCTGGCCCGCCGGTTCGCCGAGGCCGTGCACGCGAAGTTCCCGGGCAAGCGGCTCTCGTACAACTGCTCGCCGTCGTTCAACTGGAAGCGCCACCTCGACGACGACCAGATCGCGAAGTTCCAGCGCGAGCTCGCGTCGATGGGCTACGCGTTCCAGTTCATCACCCTCGCGGGCTTCCACGCCCTCAACCACTCCATGTTCACGCTCGCCAAGGACTACAGCGAGCGGCACATGAGCGCATACGTCGAGCTCCAGGAGGCGGAATTCGCCTCGGAGGCATCCGGATACACCGCCACGCGCCACCAGCGCGAGGTCGGCACCGGCTACTTCGACCAGATCGCCACGGCGCTGAACCCCACCAGCGCCACCCTCGCCCTCGTCGGATCGACCGAGGAAGAACAGTTCAGCCACTGACC
>CBFGWW010000067.1:0-12997 GCA_965652625.1 uncultured Agromyces sp. | reverse complement strand
AGGGCATCATCGACCCCGCCAAGGTGACCCGCTCGGCGCTGCAGAACGCCGCGTCGATCGCCGGCCTCTTCCTCACGACCGAGGCCGTCGTCGCCGACAAGCCCGAGAAGAACCCGGCTCCGGTCGGCGACCCGACGGGCGGCATGGACTTCTAGTCCGCACACCTCCGGGCCCCGTGCCCGAACGCGATGGGCGTCTCCTCCGGGAGGCGCCCATCGTCGTGAGGAGGTGGTCCGGGAGCGCTCGCTCCCGGCGGCCGCGGTCGTCACCGGCGCGCTCTGAGGCACCGAACGGGGTGCGCCGCACGGCCCCGATCTCCTCGTGTCGCGGTCGCGCGCATGGGGGACACCGGCACGCCGTCGGCGCACGCTCCCCGCACCCCCAGAACTGGCGGCAGAGCGCGGGACGGCGCCGGTCTAGCATCGTCGTGAGCGCACGCCCGACCCGAACCCCGAGCACGAGATCGCCGTCTCGCGGAGTCGGACGCCCGTTTCCCTGGGGTATACCGATGAGTTTCTCGATCGCGACCGCGAAGGCCGACATCACGCCTGCGGCCGGCGTCAACCCGTACATGGGCGGATACGGGGTACAGGGCCCCCTCCGCGTGGTCAGGAGCAACACGCCGCAGCTGCACCCGCTCTGGGCGCGGTGCATCGTCCTCTGGGAGGACAACTACCCGCACGTGATCGTGTCGCTCGACATCCTGGGGATCCCCCGCAGCATGCACCAGGCGCTCCGCCCGCGACTCATCGCGCTCGCGAGCTGGACGTCGGCCGACATCGTGCTGGTCGCGAGCCACACGCACAACGGGCCCGCGGTCGGCGACATGCTCGACCCGTTCATCGCGTACGACGTCTCGAACCGCGACCAGATCGACAACTACACGAGCTGGCTGCAGGACCGCATCGTCACGCTCGTCAAGGACACGCTCGCCGCCTCGCGGACCACGGTCACGCTGGACTATCGCGTCGGCTTCGCCGGATTCGCGTTCAATCGCGTCGGACTGCCGACGGTCGAGACGGCCGTGCCGATCATCACGGCGCGCGCGTCGAACGGGTCGCGTCGCGCGATCATCTACAGCTACGGATGCCACCCGGTGAGCGCCGGGTGGCAGGACGAGTGGGACGGCGACTGGCCCGCGGAGGCCAGCGACACCATCGAGGATCTCACGGGCGCGTTCGCGCTCTTCCTCCCGGGGCCGGCCGGCGACCAGGATCCCGCGGGCGACCGCGGGTGGGACCTGAGGAACGAGCACGGCGCGACGATCGGAAACCTCGTCGTGAACGCGTCCGGATCGGCGGGTCGCGCGTTGACCAGTCCGATGCGAGCGCAGTTCCGCGAGGTGTCGCTGCCGCTCGACATCACGGCCACGCCCGCCAACCTCGCCGCCGTCCGCGCCGCCTTCGCCGCTCGCATGCTGAACCCCGAGGGCCAGCCCGCCTGGTACCAGCGTCACGCCGAGTCGATGATCACGCGGATCGACAGCGGCACGTATGCGACGAGCGTGCCGAACCCGTCGCAGGTGTGGCGATTCGGCGGGAGCCCGCAGCTCAAGATGGCCTTCGTGGGCGGTGAGCTGGTCAGCGGCTACGCCGCGTACTTCCGAGCTCGGCAGGGCGGGGCGAACGGGCTCTTCATCGGCGGCTACGCGAACGAGACGTCGTGCTACGTGCCGGCGAACAACTTCCTGCCGCCGCTCGCCCCGTCGTACGGCAGCTACGAGGGCGGCTGGGATCCCGACTATCCCGGAATCGCGGGCGGCAGCATGATCGTGTACCCGCAGATCGCGCACTTCCGGGCCGGATCCTCCGGGGTCGAGAGCGCCGTCATCGGGGCGCTGACCGAACAGCTCGCCTGAGCCGCCCGGATCTCATCCCTTCGGGCGACCGATCCGGTCGGGCGACCGATCCGGTCGGGCGACCCATCCGGTCGGGCGACCGATCCGGATCAGGCGGTCGCCTCGAGCCACGCGGCGAACGCGCGCGCCTGCGGCGCCTGCGGCGCGAGCGCGAGGGAGCCGGCCACGATGCCGCGACCGAGTTGCCGCAGCTTCGCGTCGAGGTTCGCCGGGGGGATGCGCGTACTGGCCGCGAGCACGGTGAGGTACGTGGTCTCACGATCCGCGACCGGACCGTCGACCGACTCGACCACGTCGACGATCGCGGATTCCTCAGCCGTCAGCCGGTGCTCGGTCTCGCCGACGTAGCTGACCGTGCAGTCCAGGATGGCGAGGTAGTACGGCGCGGCCCAGACGTCCTCGAGTCGTGCGAGCGGCGCGAGGTCGGGGACGGGCGTCTTGACCGCGAACCGGTAGCGGGGCTCGGCGGGAGCCGCGGCCTTCGCCGTCGGCACGCGTGCGGGGAGGGCGGTCGCCGGCTGGGTCGTCGTGGCGATGCCCACGGACAGCGCGGCGGCCGCCCCCAGCCCGAGGAGTGCGCGCCGGCTGATCGCCACCGCGGCGTCGGCATCGTGTCGTCGAGGCCTCATGAGATCACCGTCATTCCACCCCAACCGGTGCCGATCAGGCGCACCGTCCGCCATCCGCCGCGGCCGTCGCCGGGGTAGAGGAGCAGCTGCCCCGAGCCGTCGCGTGCGACCACGTCGCGGTTCCCGTCGCCGTCGACGTCGCCGGGCCCGAGGATCGCCGTCATGACGTTCCAGCCGCTGCCGATCGAGCGCGAGGTCTTCCAGCCGCCGCGGCCGTCGCCGGGATAGAGGAGGAGCGCGCCGCTCGAGTTGCGTGCGATGACGTCGGGGCTGCCGTCGCCGTCGAAGTCGCCGGGCCCGAAGACCGACGTCATGACGTTCCAGCCCGTGCCGACCTGCCGTGCGTTGCCGAGCCCGCCGGTGCCGTTGCCCGGGTAGAGCATCAGGTTGCCCGACGCGTCGCGGGCGAGCAGGTCGCGCTTGCCGTCGCCGTCCCAGTCGCCGGGGCTGAAGATCATCGACAGCCCGCCCCAGCCGGTCGCGATGACCTCGGCCGCGCCGATGCCGCC
This sequence comes from uncultured Agromyces sp., assembly GCA_965652625.1. Classification (GTDB taxonomy): domain Bacteria; phylum Actinomycetota; class Actinomycetes; order Actinomycetales; family Microbacteriaceae; genus Agromyces. The sequence goes on along the minus strand of CBFGWW010000067.1, from coordinate 10,001 downwards.
GGCGCCGTCGCCGCGGTGCAGCCGCAGGTCGCCGTTCGAGGCGCGGGCCAGCACGTCGGGCCGAGCGTCGCCGGTCCAGTCGCCGACCGCGATGACGGCGTTCACGCCGGACCAGCCGCTGGCGATCTGGCCCCACCCGAGCCACCCGCCCGTTCCGTTCCCGCGGTACAGCCAGAGCTGGCCGGTCGAGGTCAGCGCGAGCAGGTCGATCTTCCCGTCGCCGTCGTAGTCATGGGGTTCGGTGGAGGTCGGCTTCGGGCGCACGACGTACGCCTGGGAGACCACGGTCGACGCGTTCCCGGCGGTGTCGACGGCGAGGAATCGCAGCGTGACGTTGGCGTTGAGGACGATCGGCGACGTGTACCGCGTCGAGGACGTCGTCGGCGTGCTGCCATCGGTCGTGTAGAAGATGCTGGCCGGCTCGTCGGCCGACAGGCTCACCTGCTGGCCGACGTCGTACGTGCCGGCGCCGGGGGTGGCGCTCACGACGGGTGCGCGCGTGTCGGGCACGACGAACTGGAAGCCGCGCGACGCCGTCGCGGTGTTGCCCACGGCGCTGCGCGCCTCGACGGTGAAGGTGTGGGCGCCGGCCGTCAGGCCGGTGTAGCTCTTCGGCGACGTGCACGTCTCGAACGCCTGCGAATCGATGCGGCAGCGGAAGGTGACCCCCTGGGCCGAGCCGGCGTTGAACTCGAACGTCGCCGTGCTGGTCATCGTCTGGCCATCGGTGGACGGCACCGTGATGACGGGCGCCGGCGCCGCGAGGTCGACGTTGAAGGTCGAGGTCCGGGCGGGCCCGACGTTGCCCGCCGCGTCGGTCGCGATGATCCGCAGCACGTGCTCGCCGGCCGTGGTGAAGGTCAGGGTCTGCCCGTTCGTGCAGACGGTGCCGGCGACGGATTCGGGCGAATCGATGGCGCAGCGCAGGACCGCCCCGGCTTCGGCGACCACGTCGAGCGCGACCGACTTGCCGATGGTGGAGCCGTTGGCCGGTACGCGGATCTCGGGCGCCGCAGGTGCGGTCGCGTCGACCGTGAACGCGCGTTCGACGGGGGTTCCCACCGCTCCGACGCGAACACCGAAGCGGTGCGGCCCGTCGGCGAGCGCCAGCGATGCCGTGACGACGCCCGGCGAGCACGAGGTCCAGTTGACGTTGTCGAAGGCGCACTGCAGCGGCACCTGGCCGGCGACGGCGATCGTGAACGACGGGGTGGCGTCGTTCGTGACGGCCGGGTCGGGCGACGGCGTGCCGTCAGCGCTCGTGGGGCCCGAGACGATCGTCGGCAGCAGCTCGCCGAGCTCCCACACCGTGCCCTTGGCGGTCTGGACCGGGTTCGCCAGGAGGCCCGGGTCGTCGGCCACGAGGGCGAGGTCGCGCCGCAGCGCGAGTCCGCCGATCCGGCTGTACCCGGTCGCCCAGTTCGCCTCGACCTGTCCGGTCTTCGTCATGACGCGGGTGACGGTGTCGGCGCCGGCGGAGGTGGCCGAGGCCGTGCCGGCGTAGAGGATCCCGGTCGCCTGGTCGAACAGCAGGCGTGCGGGGCTGCCGATGGCGTACGAGGCGGTGGGCGCTCCGGTGCCGCCGCCGGAGAGCGGTGCGAGGAACGAGGTCAAGCCGGAGGCCTCGGCGACGTAGACCCGGACGCGTCCGGAGGGCTCGGTCGCCCCGGCCGCCACCGCGCGGGCGCCGACGTTCGCGAGGAACGCGATGGTCTGCACGCTGGGCTGGTCGGCGACGGGGTCGACCACGCGCACGACGGTGCGGGCGCGTTCGAACACGACGTAGGCGCTGAGGTCGGGACCGACCGAGACGGCCACCGGCCGCAGGTCGCCGCCGAACAGCGTCAGGCTGCTCGCGTACTTGAACGTCGTGCTCGCGGGGTCCCACTTCGCGCGGACGACCTTGGCCGAGTTCACGGCGGCGTCGGGGACGAGGGCGAGCTCGTCGCCGCTGCCCTTCGCGGTCGGCGTCGGGTCGAGCAGGGCCGCGGCGCCGGGCTTCCGCGGACCCTTCTGCACGGCCCCCGCCGTGCCGCCGAGGCAGGTCGCGGGCTCGATCGCGCCTGGAGTGGTGACCGTGGCCTCAGCGATACGGCAGAACCCCTGCACCGCGTCGGAGACCCACACGCGGCCTGCGGGGTCGACGAGCAGCCCACCGGAGGCGGTGACGCCCTGCGCGACGGCTCGCTTCGGCTGGTCGGCCCAGGCGCCGGAGGCGGGACCGACGAGGACCATGGCGAACACGGCGAGGACCGTCGCGATCACGGTCGAGGCGCGGCCGACCGCCGGACGTCCTGCGCGTGCGTCGGAACGCACGCGCGTCGGGACAGGGGCTGCTGTGCTCCCAGGCATGACACGCTTTCACGGGTAGGGACTCGGGTTCGAGGTGTGTTCAGGCTACGCTGCGGGCGAGCCTCTCCGCGTACCCCGATCCGGGGGGTAGGCGAGCCCCGACGCGCCGGGGTGCGGAGCGCGACCGGAGCCGCCCGGTCGACGCGCCGCTCACCGCAGGAACAGCCGCGCGTTGGCCTGTTCCGCGTCGGCGTACTGGGTCGCGGCGACGGCGAGCGCATGGCTGAGCTGCGCGAGGCTCTGCTCGACGTGCGATTGTGTCCCCCGCCAGTCGGCGACGGCCGCTTGGAATGCCGTGGCGGCCTGGCCCGTCCACGACGACTGCAGGCCGGTCAGCTGCGCGACGAGCGACCCCACCTCCGACTGGATGCGGCCGATGGTGCCCTGCACCGACTGGGTGGCGGCGGACACCTGCGCGGCGTCGACGTGGTAGGTGGTCATCGTGGTCCCTTCATCGATCGGGTGGGACCCCCACGGTAGGTCGACGGCGCTGCCCGACCTCACGCCGCCGACCTGCGGCACGCGGCATCCGCTCGACCACCCATGTCGAGGACGAGTGACGAGGCGGCCTCAGGTCGTTGCGACCGACTGCGGAGCGGCCGACGAGCCCGCGAGCGGGAGCGACACCCGGAAGGTCGCGCCGCCGCCCGGCGTCTCCACGACGTCGACGGAGCCGTTGTGCGCCGCGATGATCGACGACACGATCGCGAGCCCGAGGCCCGAACCGCCCGTCTCGCGCGTGCGCGAGGTGTCGGCGCGCCAGAAGCGCTGGAAGATCTTCTCGCGGATCTGCGGCGGGATGCCCTCGCCGTGGTCGACGACCTCGATCATGGCGCGCTCCGCCGCGTCGTCGACCGACACCCGGATCTCGATCGGGCTGTCGTCGGTCGTGAACCGGATCGCGTTCGCCATGAGGTTCGTGATGACCTGGCGGATCTTGTTCTCCTCGGCGAGCACCACCGCGCGTCGCACGGGTGCCGTGACCATGCCGGCGGTCGTCGTCGTGACGGACTGCGGCCGGTCGCCCTGCGGCTCGACGGCGGGGTAGGTCGTGATGCGCGCGTCGGCGCTCGAGACGCGCGCCCGCGACGACGGTCCACGACGCGATCCGGATGCCCCGGCGCCCGTGCGCTGGCCCGATCCGCGCCGCCCGGCGCCCGACGCCGGCGAGTCGCCGCGAGGGCGTCGTCCGCGCAGCCGCGCGAGCGTGGCGCCCGCGAAGGAGATCGCCCCCGTCGGCGGCCGTTCGGGCTCGAGTTCCACCTCGAGCTCGGGCGTCGCTCCGCCTGCGGCATCCGCACCGCCGAGCTCCTCGGGCGCGATGACGGTGACCGTGCGGCCGGGGTTCGCCGCCATGGCGTCGAGCGCCGCGTCGCGGGCGAGCGGCACGAGGTCGACCTCGGCGAGCTCGAGCGGCTTGGCCTCGTCGAGTCGGGCGAGGGCCAGCAGGTCCTCGACGAGGCCGCCCATGCGGATGGCCTCCTTCTCGATGCGGTCCATGGCCTGCGCCACCTCGTCGGGTGTCTGCAGCGCGCCCATGCGGTAGAGCTCGGCGTAGCCGCGCACCGACACGAGCGGCGTGCGCAGCTCGTGCGACGCGTCGCCGACGAACCGGCGCATCTGCTCGATGGTGCGCGCGCGGTCGCGGAACGCGCGGTCGATGCGGTTGAGCATGGTGTTGAGGGAGCGGTTGAGGCGTCCGACCTCGGTGTTCGGGGTGGCGCCGCCGAGGCGCTGGCCGAAGTCGCCGTCGGCGATGGCCGCGGCCGTGCGCTCGACCTCGCGCAGCGGCGTGAACGTCGACGTCACGAGCATGCGCGTGAGGAGGGCGCCGACGAGCACGACGCCGAGGCCGAAGCCGAGGAAGATCGTGAGGTACACGGCGAGCAGCCGCTCGGTGTCCTTCGACGAGATCGCGATGATGATCGGCGCGTAGTTGCCGTGCTGGTCGGCCGTCAGGACGGCGCTCACCGCCCGGAACGTGGGCTGGCCGCTCGCGTCGTCGAGCGGGTACACGGTGTACTTGCCGCTCGCGCTGCGCTCGTTGGTGGCGTTGACCTCGGCGACCGTCAGGCTCGACGGGATCTCGGGGTAGCTCTCGCTGTCCCGTTCCTCCCAGTTGTGGTCGTAGAGCTTCGCACTCACCGGGTCGTAGACCGCGACGAACACCTCGTCGGACGACGCGAACGAGAGGTCGTCGAGGTCGGACTTCGCGCCGGGCATGTTCTCGCCCTCGAAGTACTTGTCGAGGTTGCCCGCGGCGATCGTGTCGAGCTTCGAGGCCATCTGGTCCTCGACGTACGAGCGCAGCATGGCCGCCGTGCCGATGCCCGAGACGAGCAGTCCGAGGGTCAGCATCAGCACCGTCACCCCGGTGATCTTGGTGCGCAGGGAGATGCGGTTCCACCGCTCGGAGATCGTCTGGTGCATGGCGGGCCGAGTCTAGGCGGCGAAGCCTGAGTCAGGGCTTGGAGGACTTCAGCATGTAGCCGAATCCCCGCTTCGTCTGGATGAGCGGCTCACTGGAGTGCTGGTCGAGCTTGCGACGCAGGTAGGAGATGTAGCTCTCGACGATGCCGGCGTCGCCGTTGAAGTCGTACTCCCACACGTGGTCGAGGATCTGCGCCTTCGAGAGCACGCGGTTGGGGTTCAGCATGAGGTACCGCAGCAGCTTGAACTCGGTGGGGGAGAGCTCGACGGGCACGTCGCCGACGAGCACCTCGTGCGTGTCCTGGTCCATCGTGAGCTCGCCCGTGCGGATGACGGCGTCCTCCTCGGCGTGCATCGTGCGGCGCAGGATCGCCTTGATGCGCGCGACGATCTCGTCGAGGCTGAACGGCTTGGTGACGTAGTCGTCGCCGCCGACCGTGAGGCCGGTGATCTTGTCCTCGGTGTCGTCCTTCGCGGTGAGGAAGAGGATCGGCGCCGTGTACCCGGCCGACCGGAGGCGCTTGGTGACGCCGAAGCCGTTCATGTCGGGGAGCATGACGTCGAGGATGATGAGGTCGGGCTCCTCCTCGAGGACAGCGCTGATGGTCTGTGCGCCGTTGCCCACGGCGCGCACCGCGAACCCGGCGAACCGGAGGCTCGTCGTGAGGAGGTCGCGGATGTTGGGCTCGTCGTCGACGATGAGAATGCGGGGTCCATCGCTCATGGAGCCCATTCTCTTGAAGTTCGCTGTGATCTGCCTGAGAGTCAGTTGGATGAATCGAATGACCCGGCGATGCGCAGGCAGCAGCCGCCGGCGCCCGGGTCGAGCAGCACGCGATCGGATGCCGCGCCGACCTCGTCGGCCATGGCGCACACGAGCGCGTGGTTGAGGTCGCAGACGACGCCCGGATGCTGCTGCGCCAGCTTGTGGAACGGGCACGTGCCGAGCACCGTGTCGTCGCCCTCGGCGCGCGGCTCGAAGCCCTCGCGCAGGAGCGCGCCCTCGAGGTCGGCGGCCCCGGCGGCGAGCCGATGCCCGGCGCGACTCGCGGCGTCGTGCAGCGCGGCCCTCGGCGACGCGCCCGCGGTGGCCTGCTCGATCGCCTCGGCCATGACGCTCCCCGCCACGGCGTAGAGGCGCCGGGGCACGCTCAGTGCGAACTCGGAGTCGCCGCGGCGGTAGAGCTTCGCCGGTCGCCCGGCTCCGGGCCCCGAGCGTCCGTTCAGCCGCCGGAACTCGACGGCCAGGAGGCCCGCCGCGGCGAGGCGCTCGAGGTGGAAGGCGGCCGTGGACCGTGGGAGGTCGAGCTCGTGCGCGACGGCGTCGCGCGTGACGCCCTCGTCGTGCTCGACCACCGCGGCGTAGACGCGCCGCCGCAACGGGTCGGCGAGGAGTGCCGCGGCCGACCAGCGGCCGCCGGCCTCGGGTCCGCCGTCGGATGCCATGCCCCGACTCTACTCTAAAAACAGGATCCGTTGACAGAACTCAGGGCGTCGACCTAGCGTCGATCGCAGCGGGTGACGAGGGCGAACGGCCACGGTGGACACCCCGGAGGAGGTGCGGGATGAGCCCGGAGGGAACGCCGGCGTTCGTGTCGCTGCACGCCGTGACCGACGACGAGGCGGCGCGTCCCGTCATCGATCGGGATCGCGCGCGGGCCGCCGTGGCCGACCTGCTCGTCGCGCTCGGGCAGGCCCACCACTCGCCGCACCACGCGGAGACGCCGCGCCCTGCCGCCGACGCCCTCATCGAGCTCCGCACCCCCGCGCCGGTCCGCGCCACCACGTTCCCCAACGACGAGGGATACGACGACCTGGTCGTCGTCGCGGGCATCCCGTTCCACTCGCTCTGCGAACACCACCTGCTGCCGTTCCGCGGCGTCGCGCACGTCGGGTACCTGCCCGGCGACCGGCTCGTCGGCCTCTCCAAGCTGGCACGCATCGTCGAGCAGTGCTCGCGGTCGCTCCAGGTGCAGGAGCGGATGACGCGGCAGCTCGCCGAGTGGCTCGAGCAGGAGCTCGCGCCGCGAGGCACCGGCGTCGTGCTCGAGGCCGAGCACCTCTGCATGTCGTTGCGCGGGCCACGTATCGTGGGCAGCGTGACCACGACCAGGAGCTTCACCGGGCTCCTCCGAGACGACGAACGCCTCCGCCGCGAGTTCGAGTCGCGGTGCGACGCGCAGGGAATGGAGCGCACGAGATGAGCAGCGAGCACGGCATCGTCATCGTCGGCGGCGGCCTCGCGGGCGCCCGCGCCGCCGAGGGCGCGCGGGCGGCCGGATACGACGGGCCCGTGCGCATCGTCGCCGCAGAGGACGCCATGCCCTACATCCGGCCCCCGCTGTCGAAGGAGTTCCTGAATGGTGCCGCCACGCGCGAGTCCGTCGACGTGCACCCCGTCGAGTGGTACGACGAGCACCGCGTCGAGGTGCTCCGCGGCATCCGTGCGACCGGGCTCGACCTGCCGGCGCATCGCGTGCGGCTCGACGACGGACGCCACCTCGACTACGACCGCCTGCTGCTCGCGACGGGCTCGGCGCCGCGGCACTGGCCGGGCGCGGGCGCCGACCTCGAAGGCGTGCACGTGCTGCGCACCATCGGCGACTCGATCGCGCTGCGCGACCTGCTCTCTCCGGGCGGCCGTCGCATCGTGCTCATCGGGTCGGGCTGGATCGGGCTCGAGGTCGCGGCCGCCGCGCGCGGATACGGCAACGAGGTCACGGTCGTGGCGCCCGAGGCGGTGCCGCTCGAGGCGGCGATCGGGCGCACTGCGGGCGAGGTGTTCGCGCGACTGCACCGCGAGCACGGCGTCGACCTCCGCATGTCCACCAAGGTCGACGGCATCGTCGGCGACGACGGACGCGCGACCGGCGTCGCGCTCGAGGGCGGCGAGGTCGTGCCCGCCGACGCGGTCGTCGTCGGCATCGGCGCGGTGCCGCTGACCGGGCTCGCCGAGGAGGCGGGCATCGAGGTCGACAACGGCGTCGTGACGGATGCCGCGTTCCGCACGAGCGCCGACGACGTCTACGCCGTGGGCGACGTCGCGAACGTCTTCCAGCCGTTCCTCGGCGAGCACCTGCGCACCGAGCACTGGGCGACCGCCGAGAACCAGGGTCCCCCGGCCGGGCGCTCGATGGCGGGCGAGGCGATCGAGTTCGACGAGCCGCCCTACTTCTACACCGACCAGTACGATCTCGGCATGGAGTACTCGGGCTACGCGCCCCTCATGGCGGGTGTCGAGCCCGTGTTCCGGGGCGACGTGCCCGGGCGCGAGTTCGTCGCGTTCTGGCTCGCCGACGACCGGGTCGTGGCCGGCATGAACGTCAACGTGTGGGACGTGAACGAGCAGGTGCAGGAGTTCATCCGCTCCCGTGCCCGCGTCGACGTCGACCGCCTCGTCGACCCGGCCGTGCCGCTCGACGTCGTGCTCCGCGAGGCCACCGCATGAGTCGCTCCTCCGGGGCCGCGGCGTGAGCCGCCCGCTCGGCTGGGTCGAGCCCGAGTACGCGCATCCGGTGCGCCGCATCGCCGGACGCGATGTCGACTTCCGGCGCACGATCGCGGTGATGGCGGTCGTGAACCGCACGCCCGACTCGTTCTACGACCGCGGCGCGACCTTCGGGCTCGACGCGGCGGTCGCCGCGGGCCGCCGCGCCGTCGAGCAGGGCGCCGCGTGGATCGACATCGGCGGCGCGAGGTTCGGTCCGGGTCCGGCGATCCCCGTCGAGGAGGAGATCGACCGCGTGGTGCCCGTCGTCGAGGCGCTGGCCGGCGTCGGCGCTGCGCTCTCGGTGGACACGTTCCACCCCTAGGTCGCGGCCGCCGCGATCGCCGCCGGGGCGCACGTGATCAACGACACCACGGGCCTGCACGACCCGGCGCTCGCCGACGTCGTCGCGGCATCCGATGCGACGCTCGTGATCACGCACAGCCGGGCCGAGCCGCGGCAGTGGTTCCCGCGGCCCGAGTACGACGACGTGGTCGCCGAGGTCGCCGCGTTCCTCGAGGAGCGCACCGCGCTCGCGGTGGCGCACGGGGTGCCCGAGGATCGCATCGTGCTCGATCCGGGCCACGACCTCAACAAGAACACCCGGCACAGCCTCGAGCTCACGCGCCGCTTCGGTGAGCTCACGCGGCTCGGGTTCCCGCTCGTAGCGGCCGTCTCGAACAAGGACTTCGTCGGCGAGGCGCTCGACCGCCCGCGCGAGGAGCGGCTGGCGGGCTCGCTCGCGGCGGCGGTGTTCTGCGCGACCCAGGGCGCGCGCATCCTGCGCATGCACAACGTGCCCGAGTCGGTCGACGCGGCGCGCATGGTCGAGGCGATCATGGGCTGGCGCGAACCGGCGCACCTGAAGCACAACGTCGTCGACGGACCGAACGAGGAGTCATGAACGCACCGACGCGGGAGCAGCTGCTCGACGCCTACGCGATCGACGATCGCGCGACGCCCGCCGTGCGCATGAACTTCGTGATGAGCCTCGACGGGGCCGTCACGCTCGAGGGTCGCAGCGGCGGGCTCGGCGACGAGCACGACCGGCTCGCGATGCAGGTGCTGCGCACGCTCGCCGACGTGGTGCTGATCGGCGCGGGCACGGTGCGCGTCGAGGGCTACGGCGGGCTGCGGGTCGGCGAGGCGGATGCCGCGTGGCGGCGCGCGCACGGACTCGCCGCGCAGCCCCGCGTCGCCGCGGTGTCGGCGCGACTCGACCTCTCGCCCGAGCATCCGTTCTTCGCGGAGGCGGTGGAGCGTCCGATCGTCGTGACGCACGCCGCCGCCCCCGCGGATCGGCGCGACGCGCTCGCCGAGGTCGCCGACGTGCTCGTGTGCGGCGCGGCATCCGTCGACGTGCGCGAGATGGTCGACGCGCTCGCCGAGGCCGGGCTTCCGCAGGTGCTGTGCGAGGGCGGACCGCACCTGTTCGGCTCGCTCATCGAGGCCGACCGCGTCGACGAGCTGTGCCTGAGCCTCAGCCCGATGCTCGTCGCGGGTGCGGCCGGGCGGATCGTCCGCGGCGCGCCCGAGGTCGAGCGGTCGATGCGCCTCGTGCACGCGATCCCGGCGGGCGACCTGCTGCTGCTGCGGTATTCACGCCGGCGCTGAGGTCATCGAACCGGCCGGTAGACGAGGTGCGTCACGAGCGACGTGCCGCGTGCCGACACCTGCTCGAACCGCTGCCGCGGGACGCCCTCGAAGAGGCGCTCGCCGGCGCCCAGGATCA
>CBFGWW010000066.1:0-13054 GCA_965652625.1 uncultured Agromyces sp. | reverse complement strand
CGGCCACGACGTGACCGGGCTGCTCGACCCAGCCGTGACCTACGAGCTCACCGCCTGGCTGCGCTTCGGCGAGGGCCAGGATGTCGACGACGTCTGGCTGAGCCGCGCGAACACGACCGGCGGCACCACCGCCTTCTCGACGCTCGCGCAGTTCGACACCCTCACGAACAGCGGATGGACCGAGGTGACGGCGAGCTTCCAGGGCTCCGACGCCGACGGCTCGCTGCTGTACTTCGAGACCCGGTGGGACAACGGCGCGGTGGGCAACATCAGCGACCTCTACGTCGACGACATCGTGCTCCGCGTGCCCGAGCCGCCGGTCGTCGAGGACCTCACCGGCATCCGGGAGACGGTCGACTTCCCGGTGGGCGTCGCGATCGACAGCCGCGAGACGTCGGGTGCGGCATCCGAGCTGCTGCTGCGCCACTTCGACCAGGTGACGCCCGAGAACTTCATGAAGCCCGAGGCCTGGTACGACCAGAACGGCGACTTCGTCGCCGCGAACGCCGAGGCCGACGCCCTCATGGACTTCGCGCAGGATCACGACCTGCGGGTGTACGGGCACGTGCTCGTGTGGCACAGCCAGACGCCGACGTGGTTCTTCCAGGACAACGCGGGTCAGCCGCTCGCTGCCGACGATGCCGGCAAGGCGGTGCTGCGCGACCGGCTGCGGACGCACATCTTCGACGTGGCGGAGTACCTCGCAGGGAAGTACGGTCCGTTCGGCTCGGACACGAACCCGCTCACCGCGTTCGACGTCGTGAACGAGGTCGTCTCCGACGGTGGCGAGTTCGCCGACGGCCTGCGCCGCAGCGAGTGGTACCGCATCCTCGGCGAGGAGTTCATCGACCTCGCGTTCGCATACGCCGACGAGGCCTTCAACGAGGTCCACGCGGCGGATGGCGCGGATCGGCCGGTCGCCCTGTTCATCAACGACTACAACACCGAGCAGGGCGGCAAGCAGGAGCGCTACCGCGCGCTCGTGGAGCGGCTGCTCGCGCGTGGCGTGCCGGTCGACGGCGTGGGACACCAGTTCCACGTGAGCCTCGCGATGCCCGTCTCGGCCCTCGAGCAGGCGATCGTCGCCTTCGAGGACCTGCCCGTCACGCAGGCGGTCACCGAGCTCGACGTCACGACCGGCACCCCGGTCACGCAGGCGAAGCTCGTCGACCAGGGCTACTACTACCGCGACGCGTTCCGGGTGTTCCGCGAGCACACCGACTCGCTGTACTCGGTCACGGTGTGGGGTCTCACCGACGGCCGCAGCTGGCGTGCCGGCTCGGGTGCGCCGCTGATCTTCGACGACCAGTACCGGGCCAAGCCCGCCTACCACGGCGCCGTCGACGGCGAGCTCCCGGCGCCGCAGCGCACCGCGAACGTGTTCGCCGGCGACGTGCCGCTCGACGACGCCGCGACCGCGTCGCCCGAGTGGGACCGGCTGCCGCTGCACGCCGTCGAGGGCGTGGCGGAGTTCCAGCTGCGCTGGGCTCCCGACCACCTGACGGTGTTCGCGAGCGTCGACGACGCGACGACGGATGCCGCCGACGGCGTCGAGCTGCGGCTCGGCGACGCCGTGACGACCATCGGCCGCGACGGGTCGGGCGCCGTCGCGGCGGAGGCCACCGAGCGCGACGGCGGCTACGACCTCGTCGCGCACCTGCCGCTGTCGGGTGCCGCACAGGGCGACACGCTCGCGTTCGACCTGCGGGTGACGGATGCCTCGGGCGAGACGGTGGGCTGGAACGCGCCGGGCGTGCTCGGCACGCTCACGCTCGTCGAGCCGCTGTCCTTCCTCGAGGTCGTCGAGGCCGACGCGGCACCCGCCGTGGACGGCGCGATCGACGCCGCGTGGGGTCACACGAACACCGTGCGCACCGAGAAGGCCGTGCTCGGCGAGGCCGGCGCGACCGCGGACGTCCGCACCCTGTGGTCGGGCGACACGCTGTACGTGCTCGCGGAGGTCGCCGACCCGACGGTGGACGTCTCGGGTTCCGACCCGTGGATCCAGGACTCCGTCGAGGTCTACGTCGACCCGGGCAACGCGAAGAACGGCTCCTACCGCTATGACGACACGCAGATCCGGGTGAGCGCGGCGAACGCCGTGTCGTTCGGCACCGGCGACGAGGCGTTCCAGCGGGCTCGCGTGCAGAGCGCGACGGCCGTCGTCGACGGCGGCTACGTCGTCGAGCTCTCCGTCGACCTCGGCGACGCGGCGGGCCTCGGCACGTTCCACGGCCTGGACTTCCAGGTCAACGACGCGTCGGGCGGCCAGCGCACGGCGATCCGCAACTGGGCCGACCCGACGGGTGCCGGGTACCAGTCGACGGCGCGCTGGGGGGTCGGCGAGTTCGTCGGTCCGGCCGCGCCGACCGCCGTCGAGAACGTCGTCCCGCCGACCATCCAGGGGCAGTCGCTCGTGGGTCGCGTGCTCACGGCCGATCCCGGCGAGTGGAGCCCGTCGTCGGTCGAGCTGTCGTACCAGTGGCAGCGCGACGGCGTCGAAATCCCGGGCGCGACCGGCGCGCTGTACCGCATCCACGGCCTCGACCGCGGCTCGGCGCTGACGGTCGTCGTCACGGCGAGGGCCGATGGGCTCGACGCCGGGATCTCCGCCTCTGCGCCGGTCACCGTGCCGGCGATCGGCCGCCCGCGTCCCTAGCGGGGGTCACGAGCGGCGCCGCCGACCGGGTCCTCCCCACCCGGCCGGCGGCGCCGTTCGCCGGGCGGCGCCGTGCTGTCGCGCACCACGAGGCTCGTCGCGAGGTCCATGCGGGGCGTCGCCCCCGCGGGCTCCTCGCCGAGCCGCAGCGCGAGGCGCGCCGCCTCCTCGCCCATGCGACGGAGCGGCTGGTGCACGGTCGTGAGCTTCGGTGTCAGCCAGCGTGCCAACGGGATGTCGTCGTAGCCGACGACCGAGAGGTCCTCGGGCACGCGGATGCCGCGCTCCCGCGCCGCCTCGAGCACGCCGAGCGCCTGCATGTCGCTGCCCGCGAAGATCGCGGTCGGCCGCTCGGGGCCGTCGAGCACCTCGCGGGCCCGATCGCGGCCGCCGGAGGTGTGGAAGTCGCCGAACCGGATCCACTCGTCGCGGATCGGAAGTCCCGCGGTGTTCATCGCCGAGCGGTAGCCGTCGAGGCGCGCGAGCGAGCACATCATGTCCTCGGGACCGGTGATCGCGGCGATTCGCGTGTGGCCGAGCTCGATGAGGTGCCGCGTCGCAGCGAGCCCGCCCGACCAGTTCGCCGAGCCGACGCTCGGCACGTCGGGCGGCGGGTCCCCGGCGGGATCGACGATGACGAACGGGATCGCACGAGCGCGCAGCTGCTCGCGGTACTCGGGTCCGATCTCCGAGAACACGAGCACCACCCCGACGGGCCGTCGACGGATGACGCCCTCGATCCAGTCGGGGTCGGGCGCATGGCGGCTGCCGCTCACCGTGAGCACGACGCTGAGGCCCTCTGCCTTCGCGACCGCCTCGACCCCGCCGATGACCTCCATCGACCAGATCGGATCGAGCTCGTGGAACACGAGCTCGATGAGCTCGGCGTGCGCCTCCGAACGACCGGCGCCGCGACGAACGTACCCCCGGTCGTGCAGGAGCTGCTCGACGCGCGCCCGCGTCGCAGGTGCGACGTCCGTTCGCCCGTTGAGCACCTTGGAGATGGTCGACAGCGAGACGCCCGCCTCCTCGGCGACCTCGGCCAGCGTCACCCGCTCCCCCGCGACATCCGTTGCCATGTTTCGAAGCCTAGCGCCGAAAGTTGCGACCCGGGTACGACGGGGCCGGCTCAGGATGCCACGGCACCCCGCACCTCACCCGCGCGCCCGTCCTCGTCGACGACGGGCACGACGGCGCCCTCCCGGATCCACAGCGGCACGGTGTCGTAGCCATGAGTATCGCGGCGCCAGCCGCCGCCCTCGACGACCTCGCGCGTGAACCAGTTCGTCCACCGGCCGGCGGGCAGGTAGTAGTCCACCTCGCCCGACGCCGAGAACACCGGCGCCACGAGCAGGCTCGGCCCGAGCAGGTACTGGCGGTCGAGGTAGGCCGTGGCCGGGTCGTCGGGGAACTCGAGCTGCATGGGCCGCATGACCGGGCGGCCGGTGCGGTGCGCCTCGTCGCCCGCGGCCACGAGGTAGGGACGCAGCGAGGCCTTGAGCTTCGCGAACGCGCGCGCGACCTCGACCGCGCTCTGGCCCGGCGCCTCGTCGCCCGTGTCGAACGCCCAGGGCACGCGGTAGCTCGTCGAGCCGTGCAGCCGAGAGTGGCTCGAGAGCAGCCCGAATGCGAGCCAGCGCTTGAACACCGCCGGGTCGGGGTCGCCCTCGAAGCCGCCGATGTCGTGGCTCCAGTAGCCGAAGCCGCTGAGCGCGAGCGACAGGCCGCCGCGCAGGCTCTCGGCCATCGACGTGAACGTCGACGAGTTGTCGCCGCCCCAGTGCACGGGCATCGACTGGCCGCCGGCGGTCGCCGACCGGGCGAACAGCACGGCCTCGCCGGGCCCGCGCACCTCCTCGAGCACGTCGAAGACGGCCCGGTTGTAGAGCTGGGTGTAGCGGTGGTGCATCGCCTCGGGGTCGCTGCCGTCGTGCCAGGCGACGTCGATCGGGATGCGCTCGCCGAAGTCGGTCTTGATGGCGTCGACGCCCTGCGCGAGGAGGCGCCGCAGGTGGCCCTGGAACCAGCGCGTCGCCTCGGGGTTCGTGAAGTCGACGAGCGCCATGCCGGCCTGCCAGAGGTCCCACTGCCAGATGCTGCCGTCGGGCCGGCGCACGAGGTAGCCGTGCTCGACGCCCTCGCGGAACAGCCGCGAGCGCTGCGCGATGTAGGGGTTCAGCCACGCGCTCACGCGCAGCCCGCGGTCGTGCAGGCGCGCGAGCATGCCCTCGGGGTCGGGGAACACGGCCGGATCCCACTCGAAGTCGGTCCAGTGGAACTCGCGCATCCAGAAGCAGTCGAAGTGGAACACCTCGAGCGGGATGTCGCGGTCGGCCATGCCGTCGATGAAGGCGTTGACCGTGTCCTCGTCGTAGTCGGTCGTGAAGCTCGTCGAGAGCCACAGGCCGTACGACCAGTCGGGCACCTGAGCGGGGCGTCCGGTGAGCCGGGTGTACCGGTCGAGCACCTCGGCGGGCGTCGGCCCTGCGATCACGAAGTACTCGAGGCACTCTCCCGCGACCGAGAACTGCACCTGCTCCACGGCCTCCGAGCCCACCTCGAACGAGACGTGCCCGGCGTGGTTCACGAGCACGCCGTAGCCGCGGTTCGTGAGGTAGAACGGCACGTTCTTGTAGGACTGCTCGCTCGACGTGCCGCCGTCGGCGTTCCAGACGTCGACGGTCTGGCCGTTCTTCACGAGCGGGCCGAAGCGCTCCCCCAGCCCGTAGACGAGCTCGCCCACGCCCAGCGAGAGCTGCGCGTGCAGGTAGGCGGATGCCGCGGCGAGGCCCGTCGTCGTGATGCCGGCCACGCCCGCGGGCTCGGCCGCCACGGGCGCACCCGGCTCCAGCCGCATGTAGCCGACCGACTTGTGGCCGCTCGTCGTGTAGGTCCCGCCGTCGTGCTCGAACGAGAGGTCCCACGGCGCTCCGCGGCGAACGCGGGCGCGCAGGGAGCCGGCGTCGACCACGCCGCCCTCGTCGTCGATCGCGATGACCGGGCGGTGCGCGGCATCCGCCTCGATGCCGAACCCGACGTCGCGCGGCGTGCCGCAGTGGTGCTCGATGCGCACCCGGATGACACCCTCGGCCGGGCTCGCGAGCGAGACCGTCAGCATCGGCCGGTTGAGCGTGTCGCCGCGCGTGCCGATCACGCGTGTGGGCGCCCAGGCGACGAGCTCGTCGCCGTCGACCGCGAGGTCGCGGGCCTCCTGCGCGTAGAGCGCCTCGACGCCGGGCCGGGTGTGCCAGAACCCATCGGTGAACTTCATGACTACTTGACTGCTCCTGCGGTGATGCCCCGGGTGAGGGTGCGTTGGAAGATGAGGAAGAACACCAGGGTGGGGATGAGCCCGAGCAGCGCCGAGGCGCTCGTCGTCGTGACGTCCATGAGTCGGTCGCCCTGCAGCACGGTGATCGCCACCGGCACGGTCTGGGTGTCGTTCGACACGAGGAAGGTGAGCGGGATCAGGAACTCGTTCCACGTCCAGATGAAGAAGAAGATCAGCAGCACCGAGAGCGTGGGCCGCGAGATCGGGTAGACGACGCGCCAGAGGATCTGCCACCGGCTCGCGCCGTCGAGCGAGGCCGCCTCGAGCATCTCCTTCGGGAACGTCGAGTACACCGACGCGAGCAGGTAGGTGCCGAACGCCGACTGGATGACGGTGAAGATGATGATCACCGCCCACTGGCTGTCGTAGAGGCCGACCTCCTTGAACATGAAGTACAGCGGGTAGAGCAGCACCTCCTGCGGCAGCATGTTCGCGAGCAGGATGAGGACGACGATCCAGAGCCGGCCCTTCACGCGGCCGATGCCGAGCGCGAACGCGTTGAACATCGACAGCGCCACCGCGAAGACCGCGACGAGCCCGGAGATGAACACGCTGTTCCAGAGCTTCTGCGGGAAGTCGACCCGCTCCCAGAACGCGACGATGCCGTCGACGTAGAACTCGGTCGGCAGCGTCAGCGGACCCGACGTGTTGTAGTCGGCCGGCGACTTGAACGAGTTGATGAGGATGAGCAGGAACGGCACGGCGATGAAGAAGCCGAGCACGATCGCGACCCCGAGCACGACCCAGTCGCCCGCGGTGCGCTTCGTCGGGCCGTTCCCGGCGCGGCCCGACCCGCGGCGCGACGTGCGACGGCGGCTCGACGGGGCCGGCGGAAGTTCGACCGCGCGGTGGTCGGGGTCGAGCTCCTCGATGATGGCGGTCATCGCTCCTCCTCCTGCTTCTCGACGCGGTTCTGCACGAGGATGAACACCACGCTCACGGCCGCGATGACGATCGTGAGGGCCGTCGCGATGGTGGCGCCGTAGCCCACCTGCTGCGACTGGAAGAACTCGCTGTACGCGTAGTACGCCGGCACGATCGTGGCCGTGCCGGGTCCGCCGCCCGTGAGGGCGTAGACGGGGCCGAACACCTTGAGCGCGGCGATCGTGCACGTCAGGGTGACGACGAAGATCTCGGGCCGGATGATGCCGACCGTGATGGCGCGGAACCGCTGGAACCAGTTCGCGCCGTCGAGCTCGGCCGCCTCGTAGAGCTCGGGGTCCACCCGCTGCAGGGCGGCCATGAAGATGACGATCGGGTAGCCGAGCTGCACCCAGACCATGATCACCATGATGCTGGCGAGCGCGGTGTCGGGGCTGCCGAGCCAGTTGTGGGCGAGGTTCCCGAGGCCGATCGCCTCGAGCACCTGGTTGAGCGCCCCGTTCTGCGGGCGCAGGATCCAGCCGATGACGATCGCGGCGATGACCGCGGGCAGGATCTGGGGCAGGTAGTAGGTGGCGCGCAGGAAGCTCGCGAGCTTGCCGCCGAACTTCTTGCCGATGAGGTCGAACAGCATGGCGGCGAGCACGAGGCCGAGGAGCGTCGGCACGACCACCATCGCGATGATCATCGCGATCGAGTTGCCGAACGACGTCCAGAAGACCTCGTCGCCCATGAGCTCGAGCCAGTTGTCGAGGCCGATCCACTCGGGCGGTCGGATGCCGCGGTACTCCGTGAACGTGAGGAACACGTTCCACCCCAGCGGGATCACGACGATGACGGCGAGCAGTGCCAGGCCGGGCACGAGGTAGAGCCAGAACGCGTTCCGGCCGGAGCCGGGGATGAGGCTCTGGCCGTCGCGCGCGGGGCGACGTGCCTCGCGTCGCGCGGCGGCGTCGCCGCGCTCCGGCAGGGTCGCCGCCCGCGTGTCGAGGGCTTCGGACATGATGGTTCCTTCCGAGGTGGGTCGAGGGGCGGATGCCGCGGGCGGACGTGCGCCCGCGGCATCCGTCATCGATCAGCCGACGATGTCCTCGACACCGGCCTGGTACTGCTCGCCGAGCTGCTGCTGCACGTCGGCGGGCGACTTGGTGCCGTTGACCAGCTCCTGGAGTGCGGCGTTCAGCTCGTCGTAGAACGTCGGCGTGGGCCAGTCGGGGTAGAAGGCGATGCCGTCCTTCTCGGTGAGCGCGTTGAAGTTCGCGATGAGCTCCTGCGACTTCGGGTCCGTGATGTCGGCCTCGTCGGCCGCCACGGGCACGCCGCCGTTGTTGCCGAGGATCGCCTGGATCTCGGGCCGCATCGTGATGTCGATGAACTCGTAGGCGAGCTCCTTGTTCTTCGCCTGCTCGGGGACGACCCACATGTTGCCCGCGGATCCCGGCGAGAGCTCGGTCTCGGGGAACAGGAACGTGCCCCACTCGAAGTCGGAGATCTCGCTCGCGAAGCGGCCGTACCACCAGCTGCCCGAGAAGAAGATCGGGTAGTCGCCGCTGATGAAGCCGACGCCCGCGTCCTCGGCCTTGAGGCCGCTCGAGTCGGTGGAGATGTAGCCCTTCTCGGTCCAGTCCGCGATCGTCTCGGTCGCGTACGTGATCTCGTCGCCCGACCAGTCGACGGGGTTCTCGTAGAGCTGGTAGTCGTTCACGAACCGGCGGTCGGCCTTCGAGAGCGCGAGCTGGTACCAGAGCTGGCCGAGCGGGTACTCCGCGGCGGACTCGGCGAGCGGCGTCACGCCCTGCGCAGCGAAGGCCGCGAGCACGTCCTCGAACTCGTCGAGCGTCGTGGGCACCTCGAGGCCGGCGGCCGCGAACGCGTCCTTGTTGTAGTACACCTCGACGAACTCGCCGTAGTTGGGCACGCCGAACCAGCTGCCCGAGCCCATGATGCCGTCCTCGTCGTACTTCGCCGTGGTCTGCAGCGAGGGGGCGAGCTGGTCGTCCCAGCCGTACTCCTCGACGGCGTCGTCGAGCGGCGTGAGCAGGCCCTGGCTCGAGAGCAGGCCGGCGGTCGCATTGCCCTTGTTGTACTCGAGCAGGTCGGGGGCCTCGTCGGAGTTGAGCACCTGGCTGGCGGTCGAACGGATCTGCTCGAAGCTCTTCTCCTCGAACTCGACGGTCGCTCCCGTCTCCTCCTCGAAGACCTTGATCGCCTCGTCCCAGGCCTTGCCCATGGCGCTGTCGGCGCCCTCGTAGTGCCAGAGGCGGAGCGTGTTGTCGTCGCCGCCCGAGCCGCCGCCCGAGCAGCCGCTGAGGGCGAGCGCGGCGGCCGCGAGGGACGCGGCGACCGCGAGGGTCTTGGTGTGCTTCATTGCTACCTCCGTGGGGGATGTGGATGGGGTGTTCGTATGGTGCGCGGATGGTGGTGAACTGTCGAAGCGCTTCGATGACAGGCCGCGAAGCACCTCGGCAGGGGGGCGCCGCGCCGGTCAGGGCGGCGGCGCGGTCGAGCCCCGGTCCTGGTACCCGGGCTCGATGAGGTGCACGCCGGGGGCGACGTCGTCGCCCTCCACGAGGCGCATGGCGAGGTCGACCGCGAGGTCGCACGACGCCTGCGGCACCAGCGGCACCGAGTCGATGGGCGGATGGAAGGCGGTCGTGTCGAACGTCGCGCCGACCGACACGACCGAGACGTCGTGCGGCACGGCGACACCCCGCTGGGCGAGCTCGTCGAGCGCGGCGGCGTGCGCCGCGTCGTCGCAGTGCAGCACCAGCCCGGTCGCGCCGGCGTCGAGGAGCGCGCGCACCGCGGCGCGCACCCCCTCGCCGCGCCGGCCGTTCGGCTCGGGCAGCTCGACGGATGCCGCGAGCCCACGGTCCGCGGCGCGGGCCTCGAATCCCGCCCGGACGCGCGGCGGGAAGTTCGACTTCTCGTAGGCGACGGGCGGATGGCCGACGAGCCCGATGACGCGGTGGCCGAGCTCGGCGAGGCGATCGACGGCCAGGCCGGCCGCCGCCTCGAAGTCGAGGTCGACGCACACGAGGCCCTCGTGGTCGTTCGGCACGCCGATGAAGACCGACGGCAGCGAGATGCGACGGGCCAGGTCGACCCGTTCGTCGTCGGGGGCGACGTCGAGCACGAGCACGCCGTCGACGAGTCCGCTCGAGGCGACCCGGCGCATGCCGGCCGACGCCTCCTCCTCGGTGAGCAGCAGGATGTCGTAGTCGAAGCGCCGGGCGGCGATGGAGGTCGCGAGCACGAAGGCCATGTGCGCCGGCGCGTGGGTGTCGGCGCGGAACGGCTCGGTCAGCGCGAAGATGTTCGTGCGGCGTCCGGCGAGCATGCGCGCGCCGGCGTTGGGCCGGTAGTCGAGGTCGCGCACGGCCTGCTCGATGCGGCGCCGCGTCTCGGCGGAGATCGTGCGCTTGCCGCTCAGGGCGTACGACACGGTGCTGATCGACACGCCGGCGGCCTTGGCCACCTCGTGGATCTTCGCCATGTCGGACTCCATCGTCTAAACGTTTCGATCGGTTCGTCGGGAACTGTACGCACATGTCGAAGCGCTTCGCAAGTGTTTTGTGGAAATCTCGAACAAATGGCTCTCGGTGCCTCCGGACTTGCGCCCGGACCGGCGCGAGCCTTATGTTGTATCTGCCAACAAATCACCGATGACGCTGAAAGGCGGTCACCCATGGCCAGCGCGCCCACCCGCGACGACAAGTTCTCCTTCGGCCTCTGGACCGTCGGCTACAACGGCACCGATCCCTTCGGCGGCCCGACGCGGAAGCCCCTCGACGTCGTGCACGTGGTCGAGAAGCTCGACGAACTCGGCGCCTACGGCCTCACCTTCCACGACGACGACCTGTTCGCCTTCGGCTCCTCCGACGCCGAGCGCCAGACGCAGATCGACCGCCTGAAGGGCGCGCTCGAGGCCACGGGCATCATCGTGCCGATGGTCACGACCAACCTGTTCAGCGCCCCCGTGTTCAAGGACGGCGGCTTCACCTCGAACGACCGCCAGGTCCGCCGCTTCGCGCTCCGCAAGGTGCTGCGGAACATCGACCTCGCCGCCGAGCTCGGTGCCGAGACGTTCGTCATGTGGGGCGGCCGCGAGGGCGCCGAGTACGACGCAGCGAAGGACATCCGCTCGGCGCTCGAGCGCTACCGCGAGGCCGTCAACCTCCTCGGCGACTACGTGACCGACAAGGGCTACGACCTGAAGTTCGCGATCGAGCCCAAGCCGAACGAGCCCCGCGGCGACATCCTGCTGCCCACCGTCGGCCACGCGCTCGCCTTCATCGACTCGCTCGAGCGCCCCGATCTCGTCGGCCTCAACCCCGAGGTCGGCCACGAGCAGATGGCCGGCCTCAACTTCGCCGCCGGCATCGCGCAGGCGCTGTACCACGGCAAGCTCTTCCACATCGACCTCAACGGCCAGCGCGGCATCAAGTACGACCAGGACCTCGTGTTCGGCCACGGCGACCTGCACAACGCGTTCGCGCTCGTCGACCTGCTCGAGAACGGCGGCCCGAACGGCGGCCCGGCGTACGATGGGCCGCGTCACTTCGACTACAAGCCGAGCCGCACCGAGGACGAGACCGGCGTCTGGGACTCCGCCGCGGCGAACATGCGCACCTACCTGCTGCTGAAGGAGCGCGCCGCGGCCTTCCGCGCCGACCCCGAGGTGCAGGAGGCGCTCGAGGCCGCCAAGGTGCTCGAGCTGGCGCAGCCGACGCTCGGCGACGGCGAGAGCTACGACGACCTCCTCGCCGACCGCTCGGCGTTCGAGGACTTCGACGCGTCGGCGTACCTCGGCGGCAAGGGCTTCGGCTTCGTGCGCCTGCAGCAGCTCGCCACGGAGCACGTGCTCGGCGCTCGCTGACGCCCCGGCGGCATCCGCCCGCACCGCACGCATGACGCCCCCTCCCCCACCCGCTGCGCCACTTCGGCGGCCGCCGCGCCACCTCGAGCGGCGCAGAGGCCGTGCAAGTGGCGCAGCGGTGAGCCCGTCCTGTTGACGAAGGAGTTCCCATGGCACTCGTCGCCGGCGTCGACTCGTCGACGCAGTCCTGCAAGGTCGTGATCCGGGATGCCGCGACCCGGGCGCTCGTGCGCTCCGGTCGTGCGCCGCATCCCGACGGCACCGAGGTCGACCCCGCCGCCTGGTGGGGCGCGCTGCTCAGCGCGTTCGCGGACGCGGGCGGGCTCGAGGGCGTCGAGGCGATCTCGATCGGCGGGCAGCAGCACGGCATGGTCGTGCTCGACGCCGAGGGCCGGGTCATCCGCGACGCCCTGCTCTGGAACGACACCCGGTCGGCGCGAGCTGCCCGCGACCTGATCGACGAGGTGGGCGCCGACGAGTACGCACGGCGCACGGGCGTCGTGCCGGTGGCGTCGTTCACGGCGACGAAGCTCCGCTGGCTGCGCGACGCCGAGCCCGATGCCGCGGCGCGCGTCGCGGCGGTCGCGCTCCCCCACGACTGGCTGACGTGGCGCCTGCGGGGGTACGGCCCTGTGGGCGAGTCGCCGCTCGGTCCGGTGCTCACCGAGCTCACGACCGACCGGTCGGATGCGAGCGGCACCGCGTACTGGGGCGCCGACGGGTACGACCGAGACCTCCTCGTCCGGGCACTCGGGCACGACGCGATCCTCCCCCGCGTGCTCGGCCCCGACGAGGCGGCAGGTCGCACCCCCGACGGCATCCTCGTCGGCCCCGGCGCGGGCGACAACGCGGCCGCGGCGCTCGGGCTCGACGCGGCATCCGGCGACGTCGTCGTGTCGATCGGCACGAGCGGCACGGTCTTCGCCGTGACGGATGCCCCCGTCGCCGACGCCTCGGGCACCGTCGCCGGGTTCGCGGATGCCACGGGGCGCTTCCTCCCGCTCATCGCGACGCTCAACGCGGCCCGCGTGCTCGATGCGACCGCGCGCCTTCTGGGCGTCGACCACGCCGAGCTCGGACGGATCGCGCTCGAGGCCGAGCCCGGGGCATCCGGCGCCGTGCTCGTGCCGTACTTCGAGGGCGAGCGCACGCCGAACCTGCCCGACGCGACCGCCTCGTTCTCGGGCCTCACGCTCGCGAACACCACGCGGCCGTCGAGCGCGCGGGCCGCGCTCGAGGGCCTGCTGGGCGGACTCGCCGCCGGGCTCGACGCCGGGCGCGGCCAGGGCGTCGCCGCGCAGCG
>CBFGWW010000065.1:0-13224 GCA_965652625.1 uncultured Agromyces sp. | reverse complement strand
GGGTGTTCCGGGGCCACACGGCCGGGCGCCCGAACTGAGCGATCCCGCGACGGGGGGGGGGGGGGGGGCGCCCGCCCCGCCCCTTCCGCGTGCGGTTGCGCGAGCCGTGACGCGAGCGGGCGCGCCCTAGGCTGGGAGGATGCCGCGTCGCATCCGCACCCGCCCGGTCGAGGCGTGGCGCGACCCCGAGCTCGTGTTCCGGGCTCGGTTCGCGGACGCGACCCACGTCGTCTGGCTCGACGGGGGCACGGATGCCGCGACCGGCGTGAGCGTCCTCGCCGCCGCGCATCCTGGCAGCCGTTTCGTGACCGCCGATATCGTGCACGGCACCGTGACGACGAGCACGCCCGCCGGCCCCGACGACGGGCGGACGACGCGCGCGGCATCCGTGTTCGAGGTGCTCGCGGAGGGGTTGGCCGACCGCGTCGACGCGGCGGGCGAGGTCGACCCGCTCGGCTGGTTCGGGTGGTTCGGCTACGAGCTCGGCGCGAGCCTCGACGATGTGCCGATCGCGCCGGCCGAGACGCCCGACGCCGCGTTCCTGTTCGTCGATCGCGCGGTGGTGTTCGACCACGCGTCCCACGAGATGCGGTTGATCTGGCTCGAGCACGACCACGACCACGACGAGCCTCTCACCGACGGCGAGGTCTGGGCGGACGAGCTCGCGGCTTCGCTGGCGGAACCCGGCGAGCGGGCTGCCGTCGAATCGACGGGCCGCTCGCCGAGCACCGCTCCGTCCGTACGTTGGCGCCACGACCCCGACCACTACGCGCACCTCATCGCCGAGTGCCAGGCTGCGATCGTGCGCGGCGACGCCTACCAGCTCTGCCTCACGAACCGCGTCGACGTCGACGTGCGGCCCGACCCGGCAGCGACCTACCTCGCGCTGCGCGCCTCGAGCCCGACCCACCACGGCGGGTACATGCGCTTCGGCGACGTCGCGTTGCTCAGCGCGTCGCCCGAGCAGTTCCTGCAGGTCGACCGCGACGGCGTGGTGTCGACCAAGCCCATGAAGGGCACACGCCCCCGGGGAACCGACCCCGACCTCGACGAGCGGCTGCGCCGGGAGCTCCTCGAGAGCGACAAGGAGCGCGCCGAGAACCTCATGATCGTGGATCTCATGCGCAACGACCTCGGGCGCATCGCAGAGCTCGGGACCGTCACCGTGCCGAGCCTCCTCGAGGTCGAGGAGTACGCCCACGTGCACCAGCTCGTGTCGACCGTGCGAGCTCGCATCCGGCATCCGCTCACCGTGCTCGACGTCGTGCAGTCGGCGTTCCCGGCCGGGTCGATGACCGGCGCGCCGAAGCGCAGCGCGATGACGATCCTGCACGACCTCGAGGAGGGGCCGCGCGGCGTGTACTCGGGGGCCTTCGGGTACCTCGGCGTCGACGGCAGCGCCGACCTCGCGATGGTCATCCGCTCGATCGTGCTCACGCCGGCCGGCGCGAGCATCGGCACGGGCGGCGGCATCACCGCGCTCTCGGTGGCCGAGGAGGAGATCGAGGAGACTCGGGTCAAGGCGCGCGCCCTCCTCGCGGTGCTCGGCGCGGCATCCGTCGAGTGAGGCCACGGCGGCGCTGACGCCCATCGGCCCACGGCGAACGCGGGCGACGGCACCCTGCGAGTGAGTAGGCTGGATTCCCGAGTGCGTGCCGGGTTCCGGCGCGCCCGGAGATGTGCGGATGCCCCCACCGCAGCGACACACGATTGAGAGTCACGTGGCACACGATCAGGACCAGGCCAACGCCGACGCCGGCGCGTACGACTTCGCAGCCCTGCAGGCGAAGTGGCTTCCCGTGTGGGACGAGCTCGCCCCGTTCGTCGCCGGCCGTCCGGGTGAGACGAAGCCCCGCAAGTACATCCTCGACATGTTCCCCTACCCGTCGGGCGACCTGCACATGGGCCACGCCGAGGCGTTCGGCTACGGCGACACCGTGGCCCGCTACTGGCGCCACCAGGGCTTCGACGTGCTGCACCCGGTCGGCTGGGACTCGTTCGGCCTGCCCGCCGAGAACGCCGCGATCAAGCGCGGCATCGATCCGCGCGGCTGGACGTACGACAACATCGAGCAGCAGAAGCGCTCGTTCCGCCTCTACGCGCCGTCGTTCGACTGGACCCGCGAGCTGCACACGAGCGACCCCGAGTACTACCGCTGGAACCAGTGGCTGTTCCTGAAGCTGTACGAGAAGGGCATCGCCTACCGCAAGGCCGGCCTCGTGAACTGGTGCCCGGTCGACCAGACCGTGCTCGCGAACGAGCAGGTCGTCGACGGCCACTGCGAGCGCTGCGGAGCCGTCGTCACGAAGAAGTCGCTGACCCAGTGGTACTTCCGCGTCACCGACTACGCCGACCGACTGCTCGACGACCTCAACCAGCTCGAGGGCTCGTGGCCGTCGAAGGTCGTCACGATGCAGCGCAACTGGATCGGCCGCTCCGCCGGCGCCGACGTCGAGTTCCGCATCGAGGGCCGCGACGAGCCCGTCACGGTGTTCACCACGCGTCCCGACACGCTCTACGGCGCGACCTTCATGGTCGTCGCGCCCGACTCCGAGATCGCGGCCGAGCTCGCGGCCGGGGCATCCGCCGAGGTGCAGGCCCGATTCCAGGACTACCTCGACTCGGTGCGCGCCGAGAGCGACATCGACCGGCTCTCGACCGAGCGGCCGAAGACCGGCGTGTTCCTCGAGCGCTACGCCGAGAACCCGGTGAACGGCGAGCGGCTGCCGATCTGGGCCGCCGACTACGTGCTGGCCGACTACGGCCACGGCGCGATCATGGCCGTGCCCGCGCACGACCAGCGCGACCTCGACTTCGCGCGCGCGTTCGACCTGCCCGTGCGGGTGGTCGTCGACACGAACGCGCCCGTCACGGGCGTGATCCCGGTCATCCAGCTCGACGACGAGGGCGAGCCGATCCTGCCCGAGGACCTTCCCGAGCTCGACCCCGCGGCGACCGGCGCCGCCCTTCCCGGCGAGGGCCGCCTCATCAACTCGGGCCCGCTCGACGGACTCTCGAAGTCGAACGCGATCCGCCGCATCATCGAGGTGCTCGAGCAGCGGGGCACCGGGCGCGCCGCGAAGAACTTCCGCCTGCGCGATTGGCTCATCTCGCGGCAGCGCTACTGGGGCACGCCCATCCCGATCATCCACTGCGACGAGTGCGGCGAGGTGCCCGTGCCCGAGCAGGACCTGCCGGTGCGGCTGCCCGATGCCGCGGGGCTCGACCTGAAGCCGAAGGGCGCGAGCCCGCTCGGCGCGGCCGACGACTGGGCGAACGTCGCGTGCCCGAACTGCGGAGGAGCGGCCCGCCGTGACTCCGACACCATGGACACGTTCGTCGACAGCTCCTGGTACTACCTGCGCTACCTCAGCCCGAACGACGACACGCAGGCGTTCGATGTCGCCCAGGCCGAGAAGTGGCTGCCGGTCGACCAGTACGTGGGCGGCGTCGAGCACGCGATCCTGCACCTGCTGTACTCGCGCTTCATCACGAAGGTGCTCTTCGACCTCGGCTACCTCAGCTTCACCGAGCCGTTCACCTCCCTGCTCAACCAGGGCATGGTGATCATGGACGGCGCGAAGATGTCGAAGTCGAAGGGCAACCTCGTCGAGTTCGCGAGCGAGCTGGGCCGGCACGGCGCCGACGCGCTGCGCGTGACGCTCGCGTTCGCGGGTCCGCCTGAAGACGACATCGATTGGGCGGACGTCTCGCCCGTCGGTGCGGCGAAGTTCCTCGCGCGCGCCTGGCGCATCTCGGGCGAGGTCACGTCGAGCCCCGACGTCGAGTGGAAGACGGGCGACGTGACGCTGCGCCGCATGACGCACCGGCTGTTGGCGGATGCCCCGGCGCTCGTCGAGGCGTTCAAGTTCAACGTCGTCGTGGCGCGCCTCATGGAGCTCGTCAACGCGACGCGCAAGGCGATCGACTCCGGCCCCGGAGCGGGCGACGCCGCCGTGCGCGAGGCCGCGGAGGTCACGGCCATGATCCTCGATCTCTTCGCCCCCTACACGGCGGAGGACATGTGGGAGCGGCTCGGGTACCAGCCGAGCGTCGCGGTCGTCCCGTGGCGCAAGGCCGACCCCGCGCTGCTCGTCGAGGAGTCGGTCACCGCGATCGTGCAGGTCGATGGCAAGGTGCGCGACCGCCTCGAGGTCTCGCCGAAGATCTCGGGCGAGGAGCTCGAGGCGCTCGCCCGCGGATCCGTCGGCGTGGCGCGTGCGATCGGCGAGAAGGAGATCGCGAACGTGATCGTGCGTGCACCGCGACTGGTGAACATCGCCACGCGTCGCTGAGACGCTTCCGACTGTCGCTGACTCGTCCTCGACACGCCGTGTGAGCGGCTGACCGGCCGTGTTCGCCCGCTCGGCGCCGTGCTGGTGCGCCTGCGGCGCCTAGCGTGCGGGCATGCCCGCGACCCCTGACGACGATCCACTCGGCGCGCTCGACCCGCGGGCGCGCCGAGCGGCGCCGCGCGTGCGTATCGCGGTGGGCGCAGCGGTGGTGCTGTTCGTGGCCGCCGTCGCGATCGCCGCACTGCTGTCGGTCGCGTCGAGCGGTGGCGGGGCGCAGGGTTCGATCACGCCGGCATCCGAGGAGCGTGGTGCTTCGACCGGCGGCGCCGAGGTCGCGACCGGCGCCGACGCCGCGCCGCTGCTCGTGCACGTGCTGGGGGCCGTCGCCGCGCCGGGCCTCGTCGAGTTGGCGCCCGGCGCGCGCGTCGTCGATGCCGTGGCTGCGGCCGGCGGGTTCACGGACGATGCCGATCCCGCGGGCGTGAACCTCGCGCGACCGGTGGTCGACGGCGAGCAGCTCGTCGTGCTCGCCGGCGGGCCGGCACCGCCTCCGGCCGCCGCCACCGGCGGTCTGGGCGCCGCCGGTGGCACCGGCGCCGGCGCTGGCGACGGCAAGGTGCACCTCAACACGGCCGACCTGGCCGCGCTCGACACGCTGCCGCGCATCGGTCCGGCGCTCGCACAGCGCATCATCGACTGGCGCGAGGCGAACGGCCCCTTCACCAGTGTCGACCAGCTGCTCGAGGTGGCCGGCATCGGCGACGCGGTCTTCTCAGGGCTCGCCGACAAGGTCGCGCCCTGAGTGGGCGACCTCCGCCTGCTCCTTCCCGCCGCCGGGGCGTGGGTCACCGCCTGGTGCGCGGTCGCGGCATCCGATGCCGGTCTCCACCCGGCGCTCGTCGCGGGATCGATCTGGGCGGCCGCGGTCGTAGCGCTCGCCACGGTGGTCGTCGGGCGCCGGCGCCAGCGGATCACCACGTTCGCGGCGATCGGCGTGGTGATGCTCGCCGCCGCGGGCCTCGCCGCCTCCTCGGCGGCCGCCCAGCTCGATCGGCGGGCGGACTCCCCGCTCACGGCGATCGCCGCGGCGCACACGAGCGCGAACGTGGTGATCGAGGTGGTCGCGGCGCCTCGGCCGATGCGCGCGATGTGGGCGCAGGCCAGCGGAGCGCCCTCGCTGCGGGTCGACGCGCAGGTCGTGGCGGTCGACGGAGGGGCGGTGACGCCCGTCCCCGTCACGACCACGCTCGCCCTGCCCGCGCGTGAGCTCTCCCTGGGCGTCCGCATCGCCATGACCGCTCGCGTCGCGGCACTCCCGGGCGCCGACCAGAGCGCGTTCCGCCTCCGGCCCGAGGGCGAGGCCGTGATCCAGGGCCCGCCGCCGGCCTGGCTCGCGTGGGCCGTCGTGCCACGCGCCGATCTCGCGGATGCCGCGACTCGCCTCGACGGCGACGGTGCCGCCCTCGTGCCGGGCCTCGCCATCGGGGACACGACCTCCGTCGGCGCCGAGCTCGACGAGGCGATGCGGGCGAGCTCGTTGAGCCACCTGACGGCCGTGTCGGGCGCGAACTGCGCGATCGTCACCGCGGCGGCGTTCGGGCTCGCGGCGCTGTGCGGCGCCCGGCGGTCCGTCCGCGTGGCCGCGGCGCTGCTCGCGCTGGCGGGGTTCATCGTGCTCGTCACGCCGCAGCCGAGCGTCGTGCGCGCGGGCGCGATGGCCGTGGCGGTGCTCGTCGCCATCGCATCCGGGCGCACGGGTGGCGGAGTGGCCGCCCTCGCCGTCGCCGTCATCGGACTCCTCGCCCTCGACCCGTGGCTCGCACGCGACTACGGGTTCGCCCTCTCAGCGGCGGCCACCGCCGGGTTGATCCTGCTGGCCGGCCCGCTGGCCGCGCTTCTCGCGCGGGTGATGCCCGTGCCGTTCGCCATCGGACTCGCGGTGCCGCTCGCGGCGCAGCTCGCCTGCCAGCCGATCCTCGTGCTGCTCGACCCGGCCATCGCGCTCTACGGGGTGCCCGCGAACCTGTTGGCGGCTCCCGCGGCCCCGGTCGGCACGGTCGTGGGGCTCGTCGCCTGCCTCGTGCTTCCGGTCCTTCCCGGCGTGGGCACCGCGCTCGTGCAGGTCGCGTGGCTGCCGGCCTCGTGGATCGCGCTCGTGGCCCACGGCGCGTCCTCGATTCCGGGCGGGCGGCTGGTGTGGCTTCCGGATGCCCCGGGGGCGCTCCTGCTCGCGGCGTGCACCGCCCTCGCCCTGGTGCTCGTCTTCGCCACCGGATCGCGCACGAGGGCCTGGGCCGGCGCGGTGCTCGCGGTCGGCCTCGCGGTGCCGGTCGGGATCTCGGTCGGCGGCCCGCTCGTCGTCGGCGCGACGCGGCCGGGCGCCTGGGACCTCGCGGCCTGCGATGTCGGGCAGGGCGACGCGATGCTGGTGCGCGTCGAGGGGGCGACCGCCCTCATCGACACGGGGCCCGACCCGGTCGCCCTCGACCGCTGCCTCGCCCTGCTGGGTATCTCCCGGATCGACCTGCTCGTGATCACGCACTGGGACGCCGACCATGCCGGCGGTGCCGAGGCGGTGGTCGGCCGCGTCGACACCGTGCTGCACGGGCCGCTCGACGGCGACCGCTCCGACCGCGTGCTCGGGCCGCTCGGCGACGCCGGTGCCGAGTCGGTGGAGGTCGTCGCCGGCGATCGCGGCACGCTCGGCGACGCGTCGTGGCGGATCGCGTGGCCGAGGTCCGGTGCCGCGCCGGGCAACGACGCCAGCGTCGTGCTCGACCTCGAGGCATCCGGCTACCGGGCGGTGTTCCTCGGCGACCTCGGCGAGGAGGCGCAGTCGGGCCTGCTGCGGTCGACCGACCTGGGGAGGGCCGACGTCGTGAAGGTCGCGCATCACGGCTCCGCAGACCAGAGCGAGCGCATCTACGAGGAGCTCGGCGCGACGGTCGGGCTCATCGGCGTCGGGGCCGACAACGGGTACGGGCATCCGACGGCGCGCCTGCTCGAACTCCTCGCCGCGTCGCGCACCACGGTCGTGCGCACCGATCGCTCGGGGACCTGCACGCTCACCGCCGACGGCGACGGCGGGTTCGGCCTCTGGTGCGAGCGCAGCGGCGTCGGTGTCCGCTCGTAGACTTGAGCGGAACGGGAGGTGCGGTGGCGGCACGATCAGGCACGGCGAGGTCGGGCTCGGCGCGATCCGGTGCGGCGGCGCGCACCAGGGTCGCGATTCCGCAGCTCGCATGGAACGAGGTGCGTCCCGCTCCGGTGGTGCTCATCTCGGGGCCCGAGGGGGTGCTCGCCGAGCGCGCCAGCGGCATGCTCCGCGACTTCCTGCGCTCCGAGGACCCGTCGCTCGAGGTGAGCGACCTCGAGGCCGACGGCTACCGCCGCGGAGAGCTCCTCACGCTCGCCAGCCCGTCGCTCTTCGGCGAGCCGCGCCTCATCCGCGTCGGCGCCGTCGAGCGCGCGAGCGACGACTTCCTCCTCGACGCCCTCGACTACCTCGAGCAGACCGCGGAGGCCACGACGCTCGTGCTCCGCCACGCGGGCGGGCAGCGCGGCAAGAAGCTCCTCGACGCCATCCGGGCCGGCACCGGCGGCGGCATCGAGATCGTGTGCGCCGAGCTGAAGCGCGAGACCGAGAAGCAGGACTTCGTCGTGGCCGAGTTCCGCGCGGCCGGTCGCAGCATCGACGCGCGCGCCCTCCGGTCGCTCGTCGCCGCGTTCAGCGACGACCTCGGCGAGCTGTCGGCGGCGTGCCGGCAGCTGATCGCGGATGCCCCGGGCGAGATCACCGAGCAGGTCGTGGCGCGCTACTACGGCGGCCGCGTCGAGACGAACGCGTTCGCGGTCGCCGACGCCGCCATCGCCGGCCGTCACGGCGAGGCGCTGATCGCGCTCCGGCACGCGCTCGACAGCGGCGCCGACCCCGTGCCGATCGTGGCCGCGTTCGCGATGAAGGTGCGCACCATGGCGCGCGTCTCGGGCGTCCGCGGCGGCGGACCGCAGGTCGCGTCCTCGCTCGGGCTGGCGCCCTGGCAGGTCGACCGCGCCCGTCGCGACCTGGCCGGCTGGACCGACGAGGGCCTCCAGCGCGCCATCAGCTCCCTGGCCGCAGCGGATGCCGCGGTGAAGGGTGCCGAGCGCGACCCCGTGTTCGCGCTCGAACGCCTCATCGGCATCATCGCAGCACGCGGTCGCGACCTCGCCTGAGCGGCCCTGAGGCCACCGCCCGGCGGCCTGCGCTCCTCGGGCACGTGCCCGGGAACGACGAAGGCCCCGCACATCGTGCGAGGCCCTCGTCAGTTGCCTGTGCGTCAGAGCGCGGCGGCCTGCTTCGCGATCGCCGACTTGCGGTTCGCGGCCTGGTTCTGGTGGATCACGCCCTTGGAGACGGCCTTGTCGAGCTTGCGCGACGCGACGCGCACGGCGGCGGTCGCCTTGTCCTTGTCGCCGGCGGCGATCGCCTCGCGGGCGGCGCGGACGACGGTCTTCAGCTCGCTCTTGACGGCCTTGTTGCGCTCCTCGGCCTTGCGGTTGGTGCGGATGCGCTTGATCTGCGACTTGATGTTTGCCACGTGGTTCGTTCTTTCGTTCGTGTGCGGGTACCGGATGTGCCGCGCGCGGTAGAGGGGCCGGCGCGGCGTCTCGTGCGGGGTGGGACCCACACGCAAGCCAACAGACAACGATACCAGTTCGCCCACGACGGCACCAAAGCGAGGGATGCCGGATGCCTCGGGGCCCTCAGCGCTCGGGCGGGACGAACTGGCTGGCGGTGAACAGGCCGCCCTGCGGGTCGCGGATGACGGCGTCGTGCGTCCACTCGGTGTCGAGCGACGACACCACCTGTCCGCCCAGGCGCTCGGCGATGGCGGCGGTGTCGTCGCGGTCGGCCACGGTGAAGCTCATGTGCCAGCGCGACGGCGCGTCCTCGGGCGGCGTGTCGAGCCACGCGATCGCGTCCTCGAACCCCTGCGGTGTCGCGACGCCCGCCTGCCGCTCGCGGATGCCGGGATCGACCGTCGCGGCGAGGTGGTCGCCGTATCCCGGCATCCGGATGAGCGTCGCGAAGCCCTGGGCGGCGAACTCCCAGCCGAACACGCGCGTGTAGAACGCCGGCTCCGCGGCATCCGTCGTCTGCAGGTAGGCGAAGTTCCACGCTCCGGGCTCGTTCACAGCTTGTACGCCGGCCCGGGTGCCCGCCTGCCAGAGCCGGAACGCGGCGCCGGCCGGATCCCTCGCCAGGGCCGCGCGGCCGGCCTTCCCCGCGTCGACCGGACCCGCCGTGATCGCGCCGCCGGCCTCGACGACCCGCCGGACGGCGGTCCCGATGTCCGTCACGGCGACGTACATGTTCCAGGCGGGCGGGGCATCGGGCGACACGACGTGCGCAGCGAGTCCGGCGGCCTCCCGGCCGCCGTGCCGGGCCACGACGTAGGCCGTGTCGCCGTGGGGCCCTTCGGCGGACTCGAAGCTCCAGCCGAACAGCCCACCGTAGAACGCCATGGCCGCCGGGAGGTCGGGCTGCTCGATATCGATCCAGGAGGGCACGCCCTCGGGATACGTCCTCGTCTCGTGCATGGGATCCCCTCGTCGTGCACGACACTCGTCCAACCGGCGGCCGGCCGCAAGGGGTCGCCGTCAGCGGTCCGGCACTGTCCGGGCCGCCGCCGCGGGACGCTCCCCGGCCGCCGCCCGCCGGCGCGCCACGGACGCGCGTCGTTCGAGCTCCGCGACCGCGCCGAGCACCGCCGCGGTGAACTCCTCTGGACGGGCGAGGCTGACGAGGTGGGTCGCGCCGGGCACCACGACGAGGCGTCCGTCGCGGGTGGCCCGCAGCATCCGCCGCTCCTCGATGCGGAAGTGATCGAAGCGGCCGTTCACGAGCCAGACCGGCACGTCGATGCGGGCCAGTGCGTCCTCGGGATCGAGCTCGGCGACGGCGCCGAGCACGGGCGCCATGACGTCGAGTGCCACGCCGCCGGCGAGCACGTCGGCGACGCTCTCACGCGGGAGGAAGACGCGCACCATGAGGTCGTTGAGCGCCCGTCCGCGGTCGGGCAGCCGGCCGATGGCGTCCGCGAGCCGCCGGTAGCCCGCGAGCCCGGCGCCGCGGGGTCGAGTGCCGCACGACGCGGCGACGAGGCCGTCGATCCGGCCGGGGTGCGTCGCCGCGTACTCGATGCCGAGGTAGCCGCCGAGGCTGAGTCCCACGAGCAGCCGCGGCGTGCGGCCCGACGCGGGCACGACGGCATCGGTGTCGTTGCCGGACCCGGAGCCCGAGTCGGATGCGGAATCCGCGGGGAACGCGTCGTCGATCGCCCGCATCGCCGCCTCGACCGAGAACGGCTCGCCCATGCGCGTGCCGTGCCCGGGAAGGTCCACCGCGACCGCGTCGATGTCGTGGTGCGCGAGGGCCGCCACCTGGCGGCGCCACATCGTCGCCGAGGTGCGGAGTCCGTGCACGAGCACGACGTGGGCGCGCGGCATCCGTCAGCCCGCCCTGATCGCCCCGAGCTCGCGGGCCCGCGCCACCGCGGCCGTGCGCGAGCCGACGCCGAGCTTCGTGAAGATGTGCACGAGGTGCGACTTCACGGTCGCCTCGCTGAGGAAGAGGGTGCGGCCGATATCGCGGTTGGAGCGGCCCTCCGCGACGAGCGTGAGCACCTCGGCCTCGCGTGCGGTGAGGCGATCGGCCGCCTCGCGAGACGCGCGAAGCCGTGACGAGACGGCGGGCGCGAGCGCCGATTCGCCGACCGCAGCCGCGCGGACGGCGGCGAGGAGCTCACCGGGCGGGGCGTCCTTGAGCAGGTAGCCGCTCGCGCCCGCCTCGATGGCCCCGAGGATGTCGGCGTCGGTGTCGTAGTTCGTGAGCACGAGCACGCGCGGGGCGCCCTCGTGCGAGCGGATGCGCCGGGTCGCCTCTGCGCCCTGCATCGCGCCCGGGAACTGGAGGTCCATGAGCACGAGATCGACGTCGGATGCCGCGGCGAGCCGCACCGCGTCCTCGGCGGTCGCCGCCTCGCCGACCACCTCGAGGTCGGCCTCCGACTCGAGCATCGCGCGGATGCCCGCCCGGACCACCGGGTGGTCGTCGCCCAGCAGCAGCCGGATCATGCCGACCCGACCGGGATGCGCACGGACACCGCGGTGCCCTCGCCGGGCGCCGACTCGAGCTCGATCGACCCGCCCTGGCGTTCGGCCCGCTGGCGCATCGCGCGCAGGCCGAACGCGACGCCGTCGACCTCCTCGCGCTGCGCCGCCGCCGGATCGAAGCCGACGCCGTCGTCGACGACGTCGAGCGCGACCTCGTCGCCGAGGTAGCTCAGCGTGAGCTCGGCGCGGCCCGCGTCGGCATGGCGGAGCACGTTGGCGAGCGCCCCCTGAGCGATGCGTAGGAGCGTCGCGTCCACCGCCATCGGCAACAGCGTGGGTTCGCCGCTCGTGCGGAAGCTCACGCGCGTCGCCGACCCCGACTGCTCGGCCTGCTCGTTCACCGCGTCGGTGAGGCGCCGCAGCGCGGCGGGCAGGGTCTGCTCGTCGAGCGAGGGCGGCGTGAGCTCGCGGATGAACCGGCGGGTCTCGCCGAGGTTCTCGGCCGCGGTCTCGCGGGCGAGCCGCAGCTTCTCTCGCGTCTGCTCGTCGTCGACATCGCGCTCGGCGGCGTGCAGCAGCATCTGGATGCTCGAGAGTCCCTGCGCGACCGTGTCGTGGATCTCGCGGGCGATGCGTTCGCGCTCGGCGAGCGTTCCGGCCTCGCGGCTCGCCGCGGCGAG
Organism: uncultured Agromyces sp.; assembly: GCA_965652625.1. Taxonomy (GTDB): domain Bacteria; phylum Actinomycetota; class Actinomycetes; order Actinomycetales; family Microbacteriaceae; genus Agromyces. Next base: position 1,151 of record CBFGWW010000065.1, on the reverse strand, counting down.
CTCCTCGCGGGTGGCGAGCAGGTCGAGGATGAGGGCCTGCCGGTCGCGGGTCTCCTGCGACATGGCGCGGTAGCCGAGGCCGATCACGATGGCGACGCCCGCGCTGATGAGCGGGCCGAGGATCGTGCCGACCGCCAGGCCGAGGTGGTTCGCGGCGCCCCAGACGGAGATCCCGAACGTGACGACCACGAGCGGCACGGCGACGGCAGCCGGCAGCACGTGCAGCTCGATGAAGAAGAGGGGGAACGCGAGGAACGCGGCATCCGGCGTCAGGGCCGACATCGCGACCCACAGCGCGAGCAGGGCGACGAGCCACGCGACCCGCGCCCACGTCGGGAAGTGCCGGTGGGCGGCCGCGACGCCCGCGGCGTACCAGGCGAGGAACGCGATCGCGAGGATCGTGACGGGAACCTCGGCGGGCGCGTCGTCGAGCACCGCCCGGACGACCACGAACAGCGTGAGCCCCGTGACGAGCAGGTGCAGTCCGAGCCGGAGCGTCAGGAACACCGGGCGCAGGGCGGATGGCGCCACGCGCGCGTCGGGCACGTCGATCACGGTCATGGTGCTTCGAGCGTAATCCCGGCGCCTGCGGGCGGCATCCGTCGAAAGTGGGACGGCGAGGCGGCAGGCAGCGGGCCCGCGTGCGACGCGGGGGAGGCGGCGGCGTCGAGCGCGGGAGAGCGGCCCCGCGAGTCATGGGAGAATCGTCAGGATGTCTCCGAGAGCCTCCGACCCGCCGGTGCCCGCCGCCACCGATCCCGCGCTGATCCGCAACTTCTGCATCATCGCGCACATCGACCACGGCAAGTCGACCCTCGCCGACCGCATGCTGCAGATCACGGGCATCGTGTCCGACCGCGACATGCGCGCGCAGTACCTCGACCGCATGGACATCGAGCGCGAGCGCGGCATCACCATCAAGAGCCAGGCCGTGCGCATGCCCTGGCAGCTCGGCGACACGTCCTATGCGCTGAACATGATCGACACCCCCGGGCACGTCGACTTCAGCTACGAGGTCTCGCGGTCGCTCGCGGCGTGCGAGGGCGCGATCCTGCTCGTCGACGCGGCGCAGGGCATCGAGGCGCAGACGCTCGCGAACCTCTACCTCGCGCTCGAGAACGACCTCGAGATCATCCCGGTGCTCAACAAGA
>CBFGWW010000064.1:0-13363 GCA_965652625.1 uncultured Agromyces sp. | reverse complement strand
ACCCGCGGCCTAGCGTGGGGTCGCCCGGTCGCGTCGTCGTCGTCGGCTCGCTCACCGTCGACTCCACGAGCTACGTGCAGGCGTTCCCCGAGCCCGGCGAGACCATCCGCTCGCATGGATTCCAGGTCGCGCTCGGCGGCAAGGGTTCGAACCAGGCGGTCGCCGCGCACGTGGTCGGGGCAGCCGTCGACCTGATCGCACGCATCGGCGCCGATGCAGCGGGCGACTTCGCCGCGGCGACGCTCGAGGGGTTCGGCCTGCCCACCACTGCCGTCGGTCGAGCGGCGGATGCCCCGACCGGCGTCGCCCAGATCACGGTCGCCGATTCCGGCGAGAACACCATCATCGTCACGAGCGGCGCGAACCTCGCCGTGACGCCCGCCGTCGTCGACGCCGAGCGCGAGCGCATCGCGTCGGCCGCGCTCGTGCTGACCCAGGGCGAGCTCCCCGTCGCGACGATCGATCGGGTCGCCGAGCTCGCGGCCGGGGCCGGCGTGCAGTTCGTGCTCAACCTCGCTCCGCCCGCGCCGGTCGCCGCCGCGACGCTCGCGTCGTCCGACCCGCTCGTCCTGAACGAGCACGAGGCGCGGGCGGTCGGCATCGGCACGGATGCCGCGGATGCCTCGCTCGACGCCTGGCGCGACGCCGCGGCATCCGCGGTGGGGCGCATCGCCCGCTCGATCGTCGTGACCCTCGGTGCAGCCGGCGCCGTCGCGGCATCCGCCGACGGGTCATGGAACGCGCCAGCTCCGGCCGTCGACGCCGTCGACACGACGGGCGCGGGCGACGGGTTCACGGGCGCCCTCGCGGCGTTCCTCGCCGAGGGGCGGCCGCTCGAGGAGGCGCTGCGGATCGCGGTCGCGGCCGGCGCGCTCGCGGTGCAGGCCCGCGGCACCGTCGACTCGTACGCGTCGCGCGCCGACGTGCTTCGCGCTGCGGGAGCGGATGGGCGGGCATCCGAATGACCATTCCCGTCATCCTCGACTGCGACCCCGGGCACGACGACGTCTTCGGCCTCTGGCTGGCCGCGGGGCATCCGTCGCTCGAGCTGCTCGCGGTCACGACGGTCGGCGGCAACGTGCCGCTCGAGCACACGAGCCGCAACGCGCGCATCGCGCTCACGGTCGCGGGCGTGACCGACGTGCCCGTCGCGGCGGGTGCTGCGGGGCCGCTCGCCCGCCCGCTCGAGACGGCGGAGTGGATCCACGGGGAGAACGGCCTCGGCGGACCCGAGCTGCCCGAGCCCGCGATGGACCTCGACCCGCGCGGCGCCGTCGACCTCATGGCCGACACGCTGCTCGCGGCCGACGAGCCCGTGGCGATCGTGGCCACCGGGCCCATCACGAACGTCGCGATGCTGCTGCGCGATCGCCCCGACCTAGAGGATCGGATCCGCGAGGTCGTCTGGATGGGCGGGTCCACCGGGCGCGGCAACGCCACGCCCTACGCCGAGTTCAACGCGCTGGTCGACCCCGAGGCCCTCGCGATCGTCATCGAGAGCGGCGTGCGCTTCACCATGGTCGGCCTCAACGTCACGCACACGGCGCTCGTCACCGCGGCGGTGCGCGAGCGGCTCGCGGCGGTCGGCACGGTCACGGCGGCGTTCGGCGACGAGCTGCTCGAGTTCTTCTGCCGCACGAACGCCGACGTGTTCGGCATGCCCGACGGCCCGCTGCACGACCCGGTCGCCGTCGCGGTGCTCGTGGATCCTCACGTGGTGACGAGCGTGCACACCCGTCTCGACGTCGAGCTCGCGGGCACCCAGACCGCGGGCGCCACGAGCGTCGACCTCGACGGGATGCTGCGCCGCGAGCCGAACGCGTGGGTGGCGACGACCCTCGACGTCGACCGGTTCTGGGACCTGCTCGACGACGCGATCGGCCGCCTCGCGTAGCGCTGCGAGCGCCGGGCCCCTAGAGCTCGGTCTCCGCGGGCTCGGCCACGAGCTCGTGCACGCCCTCGAGGATCTCCTCGGGGCGGAACGGGTAGCGCTCGATCTCGGCCTGGTCGCTGATGCCCGTGAGCACGAGCACGGTGTGCAGGCCCGCTTCGATGCCCGCGACGATGTCGGTGTCCATGCGGTCGCCGATCATCGCGGTGTTCTCGGAGTGCGCGCCGATCTTGTTGAGCGCCGACCGGAACATCATGGGGTTCGGCTTGCCCACGACGTAGGGCTCCTTGCCCGTCGCCTTCGTGATGAGGGCGGCGATCGCGCCGGTCGCGGGCAGGGGACCCTCGGCCGACGGACCCGTGGCATCGGGGTTCGTCACGATGAACCGGGACCCGTTGCCGATGAGCCGGATCGCCTTCGTGATCGCCTCGAACGAGTAGTTGCGGGTCTCCCCGACGACGACGAAGTCGGGGTTCGTCTCGGTCATCACGAAGCCCGCCTCGTGCAGCGCCGTGAGGATGCCGGCTTCGCCGATGACGAACGCGGTGCCGCCGGGCAGCTGCTGCTTGAGGAAGTCCGCCGTCGCGAGCGCCGAGGTCCAGATGCGCTCCTCGGGCACGTTGAGCCCGCTCGCGCGGAGCCGCGCCGAGAGGTCGCGTGCGGTGAAGATGGAGTTGTTCGTGAGCACGAGGTAGGGCGTGCCGGCGTCCTCCCACTGCTGCAGGAGCTCAGCGGCACCGGGCAGGGCGTGGTTCTCGTGCACGAGCACGCCGTCCATGTCGGTGAGCCAGCACTCGACCTCTTCACGTCGTCCCATGCGACAAGCCTAGGGCGCGCACATCACAGGCCGATGAACGGCGGATGCCGCGGGCGCTTCGTCAGGCGCACGTCCACGCCGCCCGCCGGCAGGCGTCGACTCAGTGCAGCAGCGACTGCCAGTCCTCGGGAACCCGCCCCTCGGGCCCTGGTGCGGGCTGCTCCTCGGGGCGCGACAGCGGCGGGCTGAGCGGCACGCGCGGCGCCGACGACTCCGTGACGTAGTTCCAGAACCAGTGCTCGCCCGGTTCGAACGACGTGGCCACCGGATGCCCCGTCTGCTCCGAGTGCCGGCGGGCGTGCTGCGCGGGGGAGGCGTCGCAGCATCCGACGTGACCGCACTCGACGCAGCGGCGCAGGTGGAACCACCAGCCGCCGCCCTCCTCGCAGTCGCCGCAGCCGGTGCCCGACGGCGGCGGCGCGAGGTCGCTCACGCGAACACCTCGGCCGCGGCGAGCGCCCGGTGCACGGAGGCGACGGCGCTCGACCCCTCGCCGACCGCGGCGGCGACGCGCTTCATGGAGCCGCGCCGCACGTCGCCCGCCGCGAACACGCGCGGCACCGAGGTCTCGAACGGCAGCGGCATGCGCCCGAGGTCGCGCCAGGCGTCATCGAGGGCGATGACGTCGGCGCCGGTGTGCACGAACCCGTGCTCGTCGCGCTCCACGTCGGCGAGCCAGTCGGTGGCGGGCTCGGCGCCGATGAAGCAGAACAGTCCGTGGCAGTCCACCGTGTCCTCGATCGCGCCGCTCAGGGTCACGCGCTCGAGGTTCTCGTCGCCGTGCAGGCCCACCACCTGGGTGCCCGTGCAGACGTCGATGCGACCGTCGTCGACGATGCGGTCGACGAGGTAGCTCGACATCTGGCGGCCGAGGTCGTTCGCACGCACGACGAGGCGCACGTGGCATCCGTTCGCGGCGAGCGCGAGTGCCGCCTGGCCCGCGGAGTTGGCCCCGCCGACCACGACGACCTCGGAGCCCGCCACCTGCCGGAGCTCCATCGTGGAGGCCGCGTAGTGGATGCCGGCGCCCTCGAACTCCTTCCAGCGGTCGAGGCCGAGCGATCGGTACGCGACCCCGGTGGTCACGATGACGGCGCGCGCGTTCACGACCGCGCCGTCGGTGAGCGTGAGGTGCAGCGCGCCGGCGTCGGACTCGAGCCGCACCGCCTCGCACGGCGCGACGACGCGCACCCCGAACTTGATCGCCTGCAGGGAGGCCTGCGCCGTGAGGTCGTCGCCGGACACGCCGAACGGGAACCCGAGGTAGTTCTCGATGCGCGAGGTGGCCGACGACTGCCCGCCCGGAGCGACGGCGTCGAGCAGCACGGTGTCGAGGCCCTCGGAGGCGCCGTAGATCGCCGCCGCCAGGCCGGCGGGCCCCGCACCCACGACCGCGAGGTCGACGGTGGCGTCGGCCTCGCCGGCGTACGCGAGGCCGAGCAGCTCGGCGAGCTGGCCGGGGGTCGCGTGGGGGATGTTCTCGCCCTGCACGATCGCGACCGGCAGGTCGTCGCGGGTGAAGCCGTGGCCGGCGAACGCCGCCGCCCGCTCGGGATCGTCGGCGTCGACCCAGGTGTGCACGAGGTCGAGGCGCTCGGCGTATCGTCGCAGCGCGACCGCCTCGCGCGAGCGCTCCGACCCGATGATCTTCAGCGTCCACGCGGCGGGTCCGCGGCGCAGCTCCTCGCGGCGCGCCCAGAGCGTGCGCAGCATGAGGTCGCAGAGCTCGTCGTCCTCGGCCATCATCCGCTGGAGCGCGTCGTGGTCGACGCGGAGCATCCGGCCGGGCTCCGCGACCCGGGCGGTGAGGAAGGCGTGCTGTCCGTTGAGCAGGCCGAGCTCGCCCACGAAGGTGCGCGGTCCGAGGGTCGCGATCAGGGTCTCGTCGATCCACTTCAGCGGTTCGCGGACGATGTCGACCGCGCCGGACTCGACGAGGATGAGGTCGTACCAGCGGTCGCCCGCCGTGAAGAGGACGTCGCCCTTCTCGGCGGGGATGGACACGCCGTAGCGCAGCATCCGCTCCCACTGGGAGTCGGTGAGTTCAGGGGTGATCTTGGGTGCCTTGTGTCCCATCACACCATCGTGCACGACGGGGGCGCGGAAGGGGAGGGCGTTCGTCAGGGGCGGACAGGCGAGCCGATCGGCGAGCCTGCGATCGCGCCGTCAGGCGGTGACCCAGATGGACGCGGCCGCGTCGCGGGCGATGGCGCGCGTGTACCCGGCGACGGCCACGGCGACGGATGACGCGTCGGCCGCGTCGACGGCGAGCTCGCTGCCCGGGCCGACGCCGGCCTCCTCGAGCTCGCGCAGCACGGCGGGGTCGCGGTCGCTGATGCGGATGACCCGGCCGGTGTGGCCCACCGGCGCCTCGTCGAGCCGCACGGCGGGCTCGGACACGAGCGAGCCGTCGGCGGCGGGGATCGCGTCGCCGTGCGGGTCGCGGACCGGACGGCCGAGCCGCGCGTCGATCGCCTCGAGCAGCCGGTCGGAGATCGCGTGCTCGAGCACCTCGGCCTCGTCGTGCACCTCGTCCCAGCCGTAGCCCATCTCCTGGACGAGCCAGGTCTCGATGAGCCGGTGCCGTCGCACGACCGCGAGCGCGCGTGCCAGCCCGGCATCCGTCAGGCGCACCGCACCGTAGGGCACGTGCGAGACGAGCCCGGCCGCGGCCATCTTCTTCACCATCTCGGTGACCGACGACGGCGCCACGCCGAGCCGGTCGGCCAGCGCCTTCGGCGTGATGGGGTCGGGCTGCCACTCGGTGTGGGCGTACACCGTCTTGAGGTAGTCCTCGATCGCGGGGCTGGTCGCTGGCATCGGCCTCAGGATAGCGGGCGGGCGTCGGGGACTTGACCCGCTCGCCGTCCGAGGGATAGATTCGCTCATGTCGGGAAAGCGCTATCCCACGATCCGGGTGACGGATGCGCCGGTCCCCCTCCGATCGCATCCGTCATCGGGCCCCAAGACGACCGCCCCGGGTTCCGCAATTCCGTGCCGGCACCCGGGGCGGTCCCTCGCGTCGCGGCGGTTGTGGGCCGTCGCCGCGACGACCTCGGCGCGCTACGCGCCGGTGAACACCAGCCAGAGCAGCACGGCGTTCAGCGTGATGAGGAACACGGATGCCGCGATGCCGGCCGCCGTGGTCGCCCAGTGGTTGCGCCACCGTCCGAGCACGCCCGCCTTGGCGGTGAGCGCGACGAGCGGCACGAGCGCGAACGGGATGCCGAACGAGAGCACGACCTGGCTGAGCACGAGCGAGAGCGTCGGGTCGAAGCCGAGCCAGAGGATCGCGAGCGCGGGCACGAGCGTGACGAGTCGGCGGAGGATGAGCGGCACCCGCACGCGGAGCAGGCCGTACATGATCTCGGCGCCGGCGTAGGCGCCCACCGAGGTCGACGCGAGGCCCGAGGCGAGGAGCCCGACCGCGAACAGCGTGGCGATCGCCGGTCCGAGCGCGGCGCCGAGTGCGTCGTAGGCGCCCTCGAGCGTGTCGGTGCCCTCGACGCCCGAGAGGTTCACCGCGGCGAGCAGGAGGATGCAGAGGTTGACGGTCCCCGCGATCGCCATCGCGATGGAGACGTCCCAGCGCGTCGCCCGCAGGAGCCGGTTCGTCGGCACGGCCGTCGCGGTGCCGGGCAGGAGTTCTGGCGTGGCATCCGTGCCGCGGCGGATGCCGAAGCCGTGCCAGGGGCCACCGACGCGTGCGCCCGCCTGCTCGCCCCGGTGGGTCGCGAAGCGGTCGCGGCTGAGCGCCGAGTGGGCGTAGATGGCGTGCGGCATGATCGTCGCGCCGAGGATCGACGCCGCGAGCAGCACCGAGGTGGCGCCTTCGAAGCGCGGCACGAGGCCCGAGAGGATGCCGCCGGCGCTCGGCGGCGCGATGAAGACGCCGACCGTGAAGCCGATCGCGATGATCACGAGCAGGCCCATGATCACGAACTCGAACGTGCGCGGACCGCGCCGCGACTGCAGCACGAGCAGCACGATCGAGACCGTGCCGGTGATGAGTCCGCCCCAGATCAGCGGGATGCCGAACAGCAGGTTGAGGGCGACCGCACCGCCGATGACCTCGGCGAGGTCGGTGGCCATGGCCACCAGCTCGGCCTGCAGCCAGTACGCGCGCCGGCCCCAGGGGTTGCGGATGCGGCCGCCGAGCACCTCGGGGAGGCTCCGTCCGGTGACGATGCCCAGCTTCGCCGACAGGTACTGGATGAGCCATGCCATCACGTTGCCGAGCACCACGACCCAGACGAGGAGGTAGCCGTACTGGGCGCCCGCGGTCATGTTGCTCGCGACGTTGCCCGGGTCGAGGTAGGCCACGCCCGCCACGAGGGCGGGTCCGATCAGCCACGCGAGGCGCGGGAGGGTCGGCCGCACCGGTGCCTGGGGGGTCCGCGGTGCGGCGGACTCGGGGGCCGGTGCGGGTGGCGTGCTCTCGAGCCCGGCGGCGGTCGGGCGGGTCTCGATCGGGGGCCGCGTCGCTGCGGCATCCGTGGATTTCGGCATACCGAAAGATTACACGGATTTCGGCATGCCGAAACCCCCGCGCGCCGCGTTTCGCCGCCGTCGTTCCCGCGCGGGTAGCGTTGCAGCGTGACCCACGAGATCGACGCGCCCGCCGCCGCGGAAGGTGCTGTGCCCGAGGCGGACGCGGTGCCAGACTCGGCGTTCGGTGCCGCGCATGACGAGCCCACCGTGCCGCAGGGCGTCGGCCCGTGGCCGGGCGGTCGGGACGCGTGGCCCGACGATCCCCGGTTCGATCCCGACCTGCTCGAGCACGGCGATCGGCGCAACGTCGTCGACCGGTACCGGTACTGGCGCCTGGACGCGATCGTCGCCGACCTCGACACGCGGCGGCATCCGTTCCACGTCGCGATCGAGAACTGGCAGCACGACCTCAACATCGGCTCGATCGTGCGCACCGCCAACGCGTTCGCCGCCGAGACCGTGCACATCATCGGCCGCCGCCGTTGGAACAAGCGCGGCGCCATGGTCACCGACCGCTACCAGCACCTCGCGTACCATCCGGATGTCGCCGACTTCGTCGTCTGGGCCCGCGAGCAGGGGCTGCCGATCATCGCGGTCGACAACGTCGAGGGCTCGGTGCCGGTCGACGACGTCGAGCTGCCCGAGCGCTGTGTGATGCTCTTCGGCCAGGAGGGTCCGGGGCTGAGCGCCGAGGCGCTCGCCGCCGCCGACCTCGTCGTCGAGATCACGCAGTACGGTTCGACCCGCTCGATCAACGCGAGCGCGGCGGCCGCGATCGTCATGCACGAGTGGGTGCGGCGGCACGCTCGGCGGTGAGTCCGCGCTCACTCGCCGCGGACGTCGGGAAGGGTGTCGGCCTTCCCCTCGGTCACGCGCGCGATGGCATCGGCTGCGCGCACGAGCGTCAGGTGCGACAACGCCTGGGGTACGTTGCCGATCTGGCGGCGCCTGAGCGGGTCGTACTCCTCGCTCAGGAGGCCGACGTCGTTCACGAAGGTGTTGAGGCGCAGCATCAGGGTCTTGGCGTCCTCGAGGCGCCCGGACGCGGCGTACTGCTCGACGAGCCAGAACGAGCAGGCGAGGAACGGGTGCTCGTCGCCGGGGAGTCCGTCCACCCCTGATTCGGTGCGATAGCGCAGGAGCAGTCCCTCGTGGAGCAGCTCGCGCTCGATCGCGTCGACCGTGCCCAGCATCTTCGGGTCGTCGGCGTCGATGAAGCCGATCTGCGGGAGCACCAGCAGCGCGGCATCCGTGCCGGAGCCGCCGTAGTACTGCGTGAACGTGCCGCGCTCCGCGTCGAAGCCGTGCCGGAGGATGTCATCGCGCACCTCGTCGCGGACCCGTCGCCAGTCCTCGACCGGGCCGGGCAGGTCGAACTCCTCCACCCCGCGGACGCCGCGGTCGAACGCCGCCCAGACCATCGCCTTCGAGTGCGTGAACTGCCGTTCGGGACCGCGGATCTCCCAGATGCCGCGGTCCGCCCGCTGCCAGTTCGACGCGAGGAACTCGAGGAGCGAGACCTGCAGCGGCCATGAGAACTCCGTCTCCTCGAGGCCGGCTTTCCGCGCGGCGTGCATGGCGACCATCACCTCGCCGTACACGTCCCATTGCACCTGCGTGAACGCGGCATTGCCGATGCGCACGGGGGTCGACCCGGCATAGCCGGAGAGGTGCGCGAGCTCGGTCTCGGGAAGCCGGCGGGCTCCTTCCACGTCGTACATGATCTGGATCCCGGCCGGATCGCCGGCGATGGCGCGCAGCAGCCACCGGCGCCACTTCTCGGCCTCCTCGCGGTACCCGTGGTCGACGAGCACCTCGATGGTCAGCGCCGCGTCGCGCAGCCACACGTAGCGATAGTCCCAGTTCCGCGACCCACCGAGCTCCTCGGGAAGGCTGGTCGTGGCGGCGGCCACGACGCCGCCGGTCTCGTCGTGCGTGAGTCCGCGCAGCACCAGCAGTGAACGCTGCACCTCGCGGTCGTAGGGAGAGGGCGGCTTGCTGCGAGCGGCCCAGTCCTGCCACCAGTCGATCGTCCACGCGAGGATGTCGGAGACGTCGATCCGGGTCGGCGGCTCGAGGTGGGAGGCGTACCTGGTCAGCCCGATGTCGACGACGTCCCCCGGTCCCACCGAGAACTCCGCGACGTGGGCGCCGTCCACGGGGTGGTGCCGGACGCCGCGCACCACGATCGCGTCGGGGCCCGCGACGGCCAGGAGCGCCGGGCCCTCCTCCTCGTCGACGTGGCGTACCCAGGGCCGCAGGACGCCGTAGTCGAAGCGCAACCGGAGGACCCCGCGGAACCTCATCGTGCCCGTGATCCCGCGGACACGGCGCACGAGGTTGCTGCGGCCGTCCCGGAAGGGCATGAAGTCGACGACCTCGGCTTCGGCGTCCGGCGACCGCCAGGCGGTGCGCAGCACGAACGTGCCGGGCACGTACTCCCGCGTCGGCGTCGCGTCGGTGTCGACCGGGTGCAGCGACCACTGGCCGGCGTCGGGTCCACCGAGGAGCGCGGCGAAGACGGCCGGCGAGTCGAACCTGGGGAGGCAGAGCCAGTCGACACTTCCGTCGCGCGAGATCAGGGCGCCGGAGGCCCCGTCCGCGACGAGCGCGTAGTCCTCGATCGGCGTCGGGTCATCCATGCTGCGACGATGGCGACCGGTCTCGTCCGCGTCAACCCCGTCGACAGCATGAGCGGAACCGCTCGCCGCGACCTAGCGTGGACCCAGGCGCGTCGGCGCACGACGCCCGGGGCGGGAGGGATCTCATGACGGCATCGGTCACGTTGCTCATCCTCGGCGCTGACGGCGACCTGACGAAGCGGCTGCTGCTGCCCGGCCTCGGCACGCTCCTGGCTGCGCACGACGAGGACGTCGAGCTGATCGGCTCGGGGCTGCGCGACCTCACTCGCGAGGAATGGCGCGACCTCGTCGCCGGCGCCTTCGACGCCGTGCCCGAGCCCCGTCGTTCCGGGCTCGTGGCGTCCTCGCGGTACCTCCGTGCGGACGCGACCGACCCCGACGCGCTCAGCCGGCTGCTCGCCGAATGCACCGCCGTGCCGGTCGTCTTCTTCGCGCTGCCGCCGTCGGTCACGGCGAAGGTCTGCGCCGTGCTCGAGCACCTGGCGGTGCCCGACGGCACGCGCCTCGCGCTCGAGAAGCCCTTCGGCGTCGACCGCGACAGCGCCCGGCGGCTCAATGAGCTCCTCACCCGCATCGTGCCGGAGCGACGGGTCTACCGCATCGACCACTTCCTCGGACGCGCGACCGTGCTGAACATCCTCGGCACCCGCTTCGCGAACCGCATGATCGAGCCCGTCTGGCATCGCGGGGTCGTCGAGCGCATGGAGATCGTCTACGACGAGACGCTCGCGCTCGAGGGACGCGCGGGATACTACGACGACGCCGGAGCGCTCGTCGACATGATCCAGAGCCACCTGCTCGTCGTGCTGGCGCTCCTGACCATGGATCCCATCGACCGCGTCGACGAGGTGGTCCTCCGCGACGCCATGGCCCGGGTGCTGCGGGACACCTCGGTGCGGGACGGCGACCCGGTCGCCGCGAGTCGCCGCGCCCGGTACACCGCGGGGTCCATCGATGATCGCGAACTGCCCGCGTACGCCGACGAGGAGGGCGTCGATCCGGCGCGGCACACCGAGACGCTCGCGCAGATCGTGGTCGGCATCGACACCGACCGCTGGCGCGGGGTGCCGTTCGTCCTGCGTTCGGGCAAGGCGCTCGGCCGTGCCCGGAAGGTCGCGCGCGCGGTGTTCCGGACGGCTGATCCCATCGACGGTCTCCAGGGCCGGCCCGGGGCCGACTGGATCGAGCTGGACCTCAGCTCGGGCGAGGTGGAGATCGGCCTGACGATGAACGGCGGCGGTGACCCGTTCGCGCTCGAGCAGACGACACTGGTCGCCCAGCAGGTCCCGGGTGCGCTCCTGCCCTACGGCGAGGTGCTGAAGGGCATCCTGGGCGACGATCCGACGCTCTCCATCCGCGGCGACGTCGCCGAGGAGTGCTGGCGCATCGTCGAGCCCGTGCTCGCCGCCTGGCGGTCCGACCGCGTGCCCCTCGAAGCGTACGCGGCCGGATCCGACGGTCCGGCGGGCTGGTCGCCGCCGCCGAGCTCGGGTGCCGCCGGGCAGGCGGCCGGCGGCTGAGCGCCGAGGCGCTCGCCGCCGCCGAGTCGGGGCATCCGGCAGGGTCGCGCTCGTCGAGCTCGCGCCCCTAGGATGAGCGCGGACCAGAGGAGGTCGCGTGGGTACTCGGAGGGTGACCGGGTTCCGTCGGTGGGCGCCGGCGGTGATCATCGGCGTCGTCGGCATCGCCTTCCTGGGCATCCAGCTGATCCGCGTGATCGACAAGCTCGACGTTGCGGCGTCCGCCGACCTGGGACCGATGATCGCCGGGATCGCGATCGCCGTCGCCATCACCGTGGCCATCGTCTGGTGGTTCGTCCACCGTTCGCGGGCGCATCGCGTGCAGGTCGCCGAGGCCTTCCCCGACGCGTACCGCCTCGAGCTGACCACGACCGCCGAGCTCGCGGCGGCGGCCAGCGCCCTCGGCGGGGAGCGGATCCCCGTGAACCGCACCGGAACGCTCGTGGTCGCCGACGGGACCATCAGGGTCTACGTCGGTGCCGTGGACGTCCCTCGGATCGTCGTCCAGGTCGAGCGCCTCCTCGGGGTCGCGACCGGGGAGGTCCGATCGGGGATGTACTGGCTCGCGTCGGTCGAGCTCATCGTCGCGTCGGACGCGGGTCCGGTCGAGCTGTCGATCCTTCCGGCGCAGAAGTCGCTGGTGCGCCCGGTCAGCCGAGCGGAGGTCGAGGCGATCGCCGAACGGCTCCGCGCTGTGCTCGACGCCGCGGCTCGCCCGGCCTGACTCGTCGACGCCACGACCGCCGGGTGATCGTGCGTCAGTCGGCGGTGGTCGCGCAGACCGCGACGGCGCTCGGCCTGCGGTCCTCGGCCGCCGCGACCTCGGCATGGCCGGATGCCGCGACCGACGCGACCGACGCGACCCCCGCGGCATGCGCTCGCGCCCGCCGCCGCGCCGACCGGATCACGAGCAGCCCGGCCGCGACGATCACCACGACGACGATCGCGGTGCCGCCGAAGAGCGCGAGCGGCCCGCCGTTCTCGTAGGCGATGCCCGAGAGGGCCGCCGCGATCGTGGCCATGAGCAGGCCGAACGCGCGCATGAGCCCCTGCGAGGCGCCCGCGCGAGCCGCCGGCACGGCCTGCGCCATCGCGGCCGCGGCGCCGATGAACGCGAGCGCCTGGCCGCTCGACTCGACGAAGCCGACGCCGGTGGCGACCCACGGGTTGCCGATGACCCCGTAGAGCGCGACGATCGGCACGAGCACGACGGCCCCGCGCACGAATGCCGAGACGCCGCCACGGCGGTCGGCCAGCCGGCCCGCCCAGCCCGCGACGAGCGCGAACGGCACGGCGAACAGCGTGTAGCTCAACGCCGTGAGCCACTCGCTCGCGCCGATGTCGGTCATGAACCGCGGCCAGATGCCGTCGTACGCGCCCGTCGGCACCATGACCGCGCCGTAGAGCAGCAGCACGCCGACCACCATCGGCGACCGCAGCAGGTCGAAGCTCACGCGCGGCGGCCGGGCCGCGGGGTCCACGGATGCCGCGGCGGAACCGCCCCCGGCTGCACGCGCCTCGGCGGCTCCCGCCGCCTGGCCCGCCGCCGCGGCAGCCGGGTCGGTGCGCTCGCGGAACGCGAGCAGGACCGGGGCGACGCCGATGACCACCACGGCGCCCGACCACGCGAGGATCGCCGAGGGCGACGCGAACGCGATCGCGAGGCCCGACGCGAGCGGGCCGAGCGCGATGCCGGCGAGCTCTGCGGCGCCGAGGCGTCCGAGGGCCTCGCCGGCGCGCGCGGGATCGGCCCGCACGAGCAGCGCGCTCGCCGCGGCCATGAACACGCCGAGGCCGAGTCCGCCGAGCGCGCGGCCCGCCACGAGCTGCCAGGTCTCGGTCGCGAGGGCCGAGCCGAGGAGGGCGGCGGTCATGAGCACGACCCCGGCGACACCCATGGTGCGGGCGCGGCCGCGGTCGGCGAACGGCGCGACGAGGAGTTCGGCCGCGAGGGATGCCGCGAAGCCGGCCGCGGCGACGTAGCCGATGTCGGCGGTCGAGA
>CBFGWW010000063.1:0-13407 GCA_965652625.1 uncultured Agromyces sp. | reverse complement strand
TGGCGCCGTTCCTGCTCTTCTCGGTGCTCGCGACGGCCGATGTCGGCGCGCTGTTCTCGGCGCTCCTGCCCGTTTCCGCGGTCACGGCCGTGGCGATGATGGCGATCTTCGCCGTCGTCGCGCTGCTCGCCTGGCGGCGCACGCTCGCCCAGACCGTGATCGGCTCCCTCGCCTCGGGGTACGTCAACGGCAACAACTTCGGCATCCCGATCGCCGTCTACATGCTCGGCGACGCCGCCTGGTCGGCGCCCGTCGTGCTGCTCCAGCTGCTGCTCTTCGCCCCGATCGCGCTCGCCGTGCTCGGCGCGAAGGTCGAGGGTCGCGCGTCGGCATGGCAGATCGTGCGGTCGACGTTCACGAACCCGATCATCGTCGGCTCGCTCCTCGGCGTGCTGGTGGCCGTCACCGGACTCGAGCTGCCCGCGTACGTGCTCGAGCCGATCGAGCTCATCGGCCACGCCGCGGTGCCGCTCATGCTCATCGCCTACGGACTGTCGCTGCACGGCCAGCGGCTCCTCGAACCCGGCACCGGCCGCCGCGACGTGCTCCTCGCGTCGGTGCTGAAGCTCGTGGCCATGCCGCTCGCCGCGTGGGCACTGGCGCGGTTCGTGTTCGGGCTCGACGGCATCGAGCTCTACGCCGTGACGGTGCTCGCCGCACTGCCGACCGCGCAGAACGTGTTCGTGTTCGCGCAGCGGTACGAGACTGCGGAGGTCGTGGCCCGCGACACGGTCTTCGTCACCACGATGGGATCGGTCCCGGTGCTCTTCGCGGTGGCGCTGCTGCTCGGCTGACCCGGCGCGGCAGGATGGTCGCGAGCGCGCTCGCCGATCCCAGGCACGCGCGACCCCGCGAGCGAAGGAGACCGCATGCCGTTCCGCACCGACGACGGGCAGCCTCTCGGCGAGCTGCTGCTCGCCCAGCGCCCCGCCGACGGCTACCGCTTCGAGGTGCGAGCCGGCTTCGTCTACGACGACCCGGTGTCGGGTCGGCGCTACACGGTGCCCGCCCGCGCGCCGGGCGCGCCGCTGCCCGACCCCGGCGTGCCCGAGCCGCCCGTGCACGGCGTGACCGACCTCGCGTCGGTGCCCATGTGGATGTGGAGCTTCATCGCGAGCTACGGCCGCCAGTCGGCGGCGGCGATCCTGCACGACGAGCGCTCGATCGACGCGGCGGAGCTCGGCGATCGTCGCGCCGCGCTCCTGCAGCGCCGCGAGGACGACCGCGTGTTCCGCACCGGACTCCGCGAGCAGCGCGTCCCCGTCCTGCGATCGTGGCTGATGTGGGCGTGGGTCGCCGCCGACCGCGAGCGGCAGTTCGGCGGGACGGCCGGCGTGCTGCTGCTCGTGCAGGCGATCGTCGGCGCGATCGTGGTGGTCGGGGCATCCGTCGCCGCGTTCTGGAACCCGTGGTGGCTGCTCGCGCTGCCCGCCGTCGCGCTCGCCGCCTGGCCATGGGCGGCCGCGGGCCTCGCGACGCTCGTGCTGCTGCTCTCGGGGTCGCTCGCGGTGCTCGGTCCGCTGCTCGCGCTGCACCTCGTCGCGCTCGTGCCGTTCCGCCTCGTCGAGGCGATCGTCGAGGTGGCGGCGGGCGGTCGTGCGATCGACGTGGTGCGGCCGACGGTCGCACCGGAGACCGATCCGGATCGGTAGGCGATCTGGTCCGTTCCTGCACCGCGCGTGGTCAGCGTCGCGATCGACTGGCGACCTGCTCGTTCGATGAATCGATCTTCGGCTCAGGTCGGTAGAACCAGTTGTCCAGGGGCCGGACCTCGCGGCGGAACTCCCGACGGACCTTCCACCAGATTCCGGCGGTCTCGGCGTGCACCTCATCGCGCGCGTCCTGCTCCTGCTGCACCGCCTTTCGCAGGGCGAGCCTGGCCGAGAAATCCGTCTTGAATGCAGGACTGGTGACCGAGCCGAACAACGTGTACCGCTTCGGCAGTTCGCTCGCATGGCTCGAGCCGCCGGCCTGTTTCACGTCGTTCGACGCCGGCGCCGACGCCGACGCGGACGGCGGCGTGGACGGTTTCGGATTGGCCTCGACCACGCGCGGAACGCGTGCCACGAACGGTTCCCAGAAGACGAGGAGGCCGACGAACGCCAACGAGAGGAAGAGCCATGTCTCGCCGTACCCCGATCGTTCGACGATCAGGTACCAGACGCTCAGCACGGCGGCGATGGTGTAGCCCGCCCGCACCAGTGATGACACGACGAGCCACCGCCAGGGATTCCGTGGGCAGCGCGTCCATGCGATCGCCCTCGAGGTGGCCCCTGCGAGGACCTGGTTCAACCAGATGAGCAGGGCCAGCACCAGGACGGATGCGACTGCCCAGCCCCACCCGCTCAGTTCGTTCGGGTCCTTCGAGTCGTCGATGAGGAACGAGCTCGACGCCACGGCATCGAACGAGGTCGCCTGGATGAACGGAAGCAGACCGAACAGCCAGGAGATCCCGGAGGCGATCGCCGTGGTGAGCCATGCGAGCGCGACCGAGACCGCTGTGAGCCCGGGGAGCGTCGCGGCGATGACGAACGAGAGGACGAAGTTCACGCCGAGGGACTTCTTGTCGATGACCATGAGTCGATTCGTGACGTAGGTGACGTGTGGATCGGGCTCGGGCACGCTGCCGAGCAGGAGCGCACGGGCCGTCGGCTCCACGACCTGAAGGACGTTGTCGAAGTACATGGAGTGATCCAGGAACGGTTGACTCGTGTTGTGGACGGCGTGCTCGGCGGGGCCCTCGGGTGCAGCAGCGCGTCCATCGGAGCTCTGTCGTCCCAGCTCGCCTGGAGCGGCCGACGCGCGTCCGCGCGCTCGAGACTCGCGTGGATAGTGGCGCTCCGGGAAGTAGGCGTCCTGCCACCGGGCTCTCGCACCGGTTTCGTCGTCAGCGATCGGTCCTGCGGAGAAGGGATCCCAGATCGCCCAGAAGTTCTCCCAGATCACCTCGGGAGCCCGGGTACGCCAAGCCCGAACGGGTTCGTAGACGGACGAACGGCCCTTCCAACGGTCGCGGCCGAGCAGGACGACCGCAGCGCCGACCGTCGTGAGTCGGGTCACCCGGAAGTCGACCGGGTGGTTGTCGTCGCTGAACAGGGCGTACGCAGCGACCGCCGCGCCCTGCGAGTGGGCGAGGACATGGACCTGACCGAACGGACGCCCGGATGGACCCCGTTCGGAGGGCGGCTCCCCTCGTTCACGGCGAGCTCGTTCGTCCTTCGGATCGACACCCACGAAGCGAGCGGCTCGATCGAGCGCTTCACGCACGACGACACGCATGGCGGCGGCGCGGAGCGGCCGCTGCTTCCATGCGGCGACATCGCCGATCGAGTCGATCAGTCCGTCGATGGCCGCCTGCGCCTTGTCCTTGAACCATGGAATGAGCAGGAGTGGACTCAACAGCGGCAGGATGATCGTTCCCGCTACCGCGAACGCGAGAATCACCGCGGTGAGGATGGGCGCGACCAGGATGCCGAACGCGAAGCGGAACGGGTCGATGAAGAACCCGGTGACGAACTCGACGAACGAAGCGTGGGATCGCACGTGCGAGCGCATGGTCAGGTACGGGATGCGAACGATGGTGCGCCAGAACTGCACGAGCATCCGTCCGACCGCCCGCCAGAGGAAGCTGACAGCCCACCGGAACACCTGGCGGCGAGTCATCGGCACGAATGACTCGGACCATCGTGCCTCCAGGATGGCCAGGCGGATCCGACGCCGCTGACCCGGTGCTCCGGCGTCGGGCACACCGACCTCGGCCGTGACGATGGGGATGTCGCCGGACAGCCTGGAGTCCAGGACCGTCACGCCGTAGCCCTTGGTCGCTGCCGGATCCGGATCGAGGGGCGGCTCGTCGCGCGGCTCGGCGGGCGGCTCGGAGGACGTGGACGGGGTCGATGGAGCATCCGCCGGGAAGATCGCGCGGTCACGGGTCAGCCAGTCGATGCGCTCGAGGAGCGGCTCCGACCACTCCAGGAGGATCTGGCTCGTGTACGCGTTCCCCATGCCGTGGACCACGACGAGTGCCACGTCGTAGGGGTCGTCGACCTCGACTGGAGGTCCATCCGGCTCGCGCGGCTCCGGTTGCGCCGGCTTCTCACGCTCCCCCTGGGTCGACCGGGGCTGCGGCGGTGCTCCCTGATCCGCTTGCGCCCTCTCAGACGGCATCTCGCCGGCAGGAGGCTCTGTCTTCGACCCGACTCGCATGACGACTCCATCCGAATGGAGACCGGTGCAGGGGGTCTAGGCGAACTGTAGTCCTGCCGCGGCACCTGCCGGTGCCCCCAGAATGAGGCGCGCAAGCCGGCCCCTGCGTCCGCTTCCGTCAGATCACGGTGGTGTCGGATGCCGCGGGCTTCGGGTCGGGGGTCCAGCCGTGGAAGTGCTTCGCCCACCACGTCGCCCATGCGCCCTCGGGCTGGAGGTTGGCGCGCCGGGCCGCGAGTTCGCGGCGGTACTCGTCGCTCGCGATCGCGATCCCGAGGCGCATGGGCTCGGGCGGCGGCACGACGCGGGGCGTGGCCTCGAGGGTCTCCTGCTCGGGCACGATCCGCGGTGCGGGCGAGAACCGGGGCTCCACGATCACGAAACCCGCGACGGCCGCGAGGAGCACGCCGCTCACCACGAGCCAACCCGTGCCGGGCTGCGGCTCCCACCAGTCGAGGACCGCGAACCAGACGACGACGGCCGCGCCGAGCACGTAGAGCGCACGAGGGATGGCGGTGAGCACCAGCCAGGTGCGCACGTCGAGGGGGCAGCGGTCCCACACGATCGAGCGCTCGGTCTGCTTCTGCATGAGCTGGTTGAGCCAGACGAGCAGGGCAGCGACGAGGGCCGACGCGACGACCCAGCCGATGGTCGAGAGGCGCGGGGGCGTGCTGCTCCGGTCGATGAGGAAGGCGACGGATGCCGCGGCGCCCGAGCCGTCGAGGCCGGGCACGAGCCCGATCACCCACGCGACCGCGTCGGCGACGGCCTGGATGAGCCCGGCGAAGAACGCGGACGCGCCCGAGAGGCCGGGCAGGATGGCCGCGATGACGAACGCGGCGATGGTCGAGAGGCCGAGCGACTTCTTGTCGATCACGACGAGGCGGTTGCGGATGTACTCCACCGGCTGCGGCACGGGCGGGAACTCGTCGCCGAGCAGGTGCCGCACGGTCGGCTCCACCACCTGCACGGTGTTCGCGTAGTAGACGCCGTGGTCGAGCCAGGGCTGGCTCGTGTTGTGCACGGCGTGCTCCTCGGGGCCGAGCGCGATCGTCGCGGCGGACGGGAAGTACGCGGCCTGCCAGCGCTTGCGCGCGGCATCCTTCGAGTCGGTGATCGGACCGGCCGAGAACGGATCCCAGATCGCCCAGTGGTTCGACCACGCGACATGCGGCCTGCCCTCGCGCCGGTTGGCCGCGTTGCGGTCGATCCAGGTCTTCACGGGCGTGTACGAGTCCTTGCGGCCCTGCCACTTCTCGCGGCCGAGCAGCACCACCGCCGCGCCCACGGTCGTGAGCCGGCGCACGTTGAAGTCGGCCGGATCGAGCTCCTCGAACAGCGCGAAGGTCGCCACCGCGGCGCCCTGCGAGTGCGCGAAGAGGTGCACGTCGCCGTCGCCGACGAGGTCCTTCGCCTGCGCCAGCGCGTCGCGCACGACGAGGCGCATCGCGGACGCCCGCACGGGACGCTCCTTCCACGACGCGACGTCGCCGATCGACTCGACGAGCTGGTCGAGGACGCCCTGCGCGAGGTCCTTGAACCACGGGATGAGCAGCAGCGGGCTGAGCAGCGGCAGGATCGGCGTCAGCACCACGCCGAGCAGCGCCAGGAACGTCCAGACGACGACGAACGCGATCGTCGACACCACGACCCGGATGAGGTCGACGACGAGGTTGAGCCAGCGGGGGAGCAGCAGGGTCTCGCGCGGAGCGCGCAGGTGATGCCCGAGGGTGAGCCACGACAGCACGACCATCGTGTTCCAGAACAGGGCGAGCGTGCGCGTGATCGCGCGCCACATGAACGGCACCGCCCACCGGAACACCTGCGCTCGCGTCATGGGCACGAACGACTCCGACCACCTCGCCTCGAGGATCGCGATCCGGCGCTCGACCGTCTCGACCGCGGCATCCGGGGCATCGGGGTCACGGTGCTTCGGGAACCGGACCGTCGCCGTGACGATCGGAGTGTCGCCCGAGAGGTCGGAGTCGTGGATCGTCACGCCGTGCGACTCGTCGGCGCCGATGATGCGGTCGCGCGCGACCCAGTCCATGCGCTCGAGGAGCGGCTCGGCCCATTCGAGCAGGATCTGGCTCTTGAAGGCATTGCCCATGCCGTGCACCACCACGAGGGCGGCGTCGAAGGTGCCGAGCTCGGGTCGGGTCGCCGACTCGGGACCCTTTGCCGGGGCGATGAGCATCTGGTCCTCCTGCGTCTCGGGCGACGCGGGGCGCGACGCCTGACCGCACGCTAGTGGTCGCCCGATCGCCGGATCAAGCGCCATCCCCCGAACGCGGGGCACGGCGGCGGCGAAGGGCACCGTAGGCGCGCATGAGCTGCGGCACGACGAGGTAGACCGCGAGCGGCACGACGACGAGCGTGAGCACGAACGCACGCAGCACCGGATGCCACGACTCCGCGATCGGGGCGATGAGCACCATGCCGATCGCGACGAGCGGGAAGATCGCGAGCCACGTGATCACGGCGCGCACGTGCACGGACGGCGGGGCGGTCGCGGGGCGGACGGTCTCGGGTGCGGCGGCCGTCGGCGCGGCGGCGTCGACGACGGGGGTGGGGGCGGTGGTCATGGTGACTCCTCCGATCATTTCCAACTGAACGGTTGTAATTGAACCACGTCCCGATCGAATTCACAACTGTTCGGTTGGAGATTGCTAGACTGGTCGCATGGCCTGGGACACCGAGCGCACGAAGCGACTGCTGCTGGATGCCGCGACCGCCGAGTTCAGCGAGCACGGGCTCGCCGGGGCACGCGTCGACCGCATCGCCGCGACGGCCGGCGTCAACAAGGAGCGGATCTACCAGTACTTCGGCAGGAAGGACGACCTGTTCGCGGCCGTCCTCGCCGCCCGCCTCCGCACGTCGATGGACGAGGTCCCCATGCGCGGCGTCGGCGCCGAGGCGGTCGGCGACTACGCCGGCCGACTGTTCGACCACCACCTCGCCGACGGCGTCATCCCGCGGCTGGTCTTCTGGGAGGGGCTCGAGCGCGGCGCGGCCACCGCCGCCGACGCGGCGCGCGCGGCCTACCACGAGCAGAAGGTCGAGCGGTTCCGCGAGCTGCTGCCGGGCGTCGACCGCGAGGCGGCCGGCGAGCTCCTGCTGACGATCGTCTCGCTCGTGAACGCCTGGCCCGTGCTCGGGCACCTCGACGCGTTCCTCGTCGACGGCGGCCCCGACCGCGCGGCGCGCCGTCGCACGGTGCTCGTCGCGTCGGCGACGGCCCTCGCCCACGACGCGATCGACGCGGCGGCATCCGCGGCCTGACCCCACAGCTCGGCGCGGCATCCGTCGACCGCGTCGGCGAGGTTCAGTGATAACCCTGATGCCCGCCGTTCGGGGCGTGCGTAGCGTGGGATCCGGTCGTCGAGCCGCGGACCGCAGGGGGAACTGTCACCGCGGACGGCGACCGGAGAGCCGGTCGGCACCTGGTCCGCGAATCGGGTGCGACCGGCTCCCCCCGTTCTCCCCGGAATCGCCGGGACGACCAGCCCACCATCGCTCACGACGAGCGCACACGACCCGGCCGCGACGAATCCGGCCCGACGAGCGGAGCACCCATGGACCACACGACGCGAGCCGAGCGCCTCACGCAGGCCCGACCGGCCGACGCCGCCCTGCTGCCGAAGCGACTCGACCGCGCGGTGAGCTGGACCGACTTCCGCACGGCGGTGCGGTACGACCCGGCCAACCGGCTGCTCATCGCCGTGCCGGCCATCAGCGCGAAGCGCGCCGAGCACGCGTGGCTCGGCGAGGCCGTCACGCTGCACACGCAGCTCGGCGACGCCGACGTCTACCGCCGCGGCTACGAGCACGGCGCGGTGTACTGGTCCGAGCGCACGGGCGCGCACGAGGTGCACGGCGAGATCGCCGAGCGGTGGCAGGCGGTCGGCGGCGAGCGGTCGTTGCTCGGACTGCCGACGACCGACGAGCAGCGCCTCGACGGACTGTCGCGCGAGGCCGGCGGCTTCGCGCACTTCGAGGGCGGCTCGATCTACCGGACGTCCCGCCACGGCGCGGCCATCGTGCACGGCATGGTGCGCGACATCTGGGCGCTGCTCGGCTGGGAGCGCTCGAACCTGGGCCTGCCCGTCGCCGACGTGCTCGTCGACCCGGCGACCGGGGCGATGAGCGGATGCTTCGAGCACGGCACCATCGCCTGGTCGCCGTCGCGCGGACCCGAGATCACCATCGACGACGCCGGCGCCGCGCTCGACCACGCCGACCGCGACGCGCTCGGACGACTGAGCACCGCGTTCGCGCCGCAGGCGTAGCGGCGCGCCCCGGCACGGCCGCATGACAGACTCGGTCGGGTGACCGCGCCGCTCCTCGACCTCGCCCCGCGCCCGTACGACGCCGACGCGATGTACGACGGGTTCGTGGACTGGGCGGCCGGCCGGGGCTTCGCGCTCTACCCCGCGCAGGACGAGGCGATCATCGAGATCGTCTCGGGCGCGAACGTGATCCTGTCGACCCCCACCGGCACGGGCAAGTCGCTCGTCGCGGTCGCGGCGCACGCGGCATCCGTCGCCCGTGGTGGTCGCAGCTACTACACGGCGCCGATCAAGGCGCTGGTGAGCGAGAAGTTCTTCCAGCTCGTCGAGATCTTCGGCGCGCAGAACGTCGGCATGGTCACCGGGGACAGCTCGGTCAATCCGGATGCCCCGATCATCTGCTGCACGGCCGAGATCCTCGCGAACCTGGCCCTCCGGCACGGCGCCGACGCCGACGTCGACCAGGTGGTGATGGACGAGTTCCACTACTACGGCGACCCCGAGCGCGGCTGGGCCTGGCAGGTGCCGCTCATCACCCTGCCGCGCGTGCAGTTCGTGCTCATGTCGGCGACGCTCGGCGACGTGACCGTGATCGCCGACGACCTGACGCGCCGCACCGGTCGCGACACCGCGCGGGTCACGGGCGTGGACCGCCCGGTGCCGCTGCACTTCTCATACGCGAAGACGCCCGTGCAGGAGACCGTCGAGGAGCTGCTCGACACCCGGCTCGCGCCCGTCTACATCGTGCACTTCTCGCAGGCCGCGGCGATGGAGCGCGCCCAGGCGCTGTCCTCGATCCGGGTCGTCACGCGCGAGCAGCGCGACGAGATCGCCGAGGCGATCGGCGGGTTCCGGTTCACGACCGGCTTCGGCAAGACCCTCTCCCGGCTCGTCCGGGCGGGCATCGGCGTGCACCACGCGGGCATGCTGCCGCGGTACCGGCGCCTCGTCGAGACGCTCGCGCAGCGCGGCCTGCTGCGAGTGATCTGCGGCACCGACACGCTCGGCGTCGGCATCAACGTGCCGATCCGCACGGTGCTCATCACGGCGCTCTCGAAGTACGACGGCCAGCGGATGCGGCAGCTGTCCGCCCGCGAGTTCCACCAGATCGCGGGGCGTGCGGGCCGAGCCGGCTACGACACGGCCGGCACGGTGGTCGTGCTCGCGCCCGACCACGAGATCGAGAACGAGGTCGCGATCCGCAAGGCCGGCGACGACCCGAAGAAGCTCAAGAAGGTCGTGCGCAAGAAGGCGCCCGCCGGGTTCGTGACCTGGGGCGAGGGGTCGTTCGAGCGGCTCGTCGCCGCGGAGCCCGAGGCGCTCGTGCCGCAGCTGCAGCTGACGGCGGCGATGCTCATCAACGTGATCGGGCGAGGTGGCGACGTCGTCGGCGGCATCCGCTCGCTGGTCTTCGACAATCACCAGTCGCGAGCCAGGCGGTACGAGCTCGCGCGCCGCGCGCTCGAGGTCCTGCGCACGCTGAAGGTCGCGGGGGTGGTCGAGCTCCTCGAGCCCACGGCGCCCGGGCGCCTCGCCGACCTGCGGCTCACGGTCGACCTGCAGCCGAACTTCGCCCTCAACCAGCCGCTGTCGCCGTTCGCGCTCGCGGCGATCGAGCTGCTCGATCCCGCCACGAGCGAGCAGGGCACGGGCCACTACGCCCTCGACGTCGTGTCGATCATCGAGTCCACGCTCGACGACCCCCGGCCGATCCTGTCGCAGCAGCAGTACAGGGCGCGCGGCGAGGCCGTGGCCGCGATGAAGCGCGACGGCATCGAGTACGACGAGCGCATGGCGCTGCTCGAGGAGGTGACCTGGCCGAAGCCGCTCGACGAGCTGCTCGCCGTCACGTTCGAGACGTTCGCCTCGAGCCAGCCGTGGGTGCGCGACTTCGAGCTCTCGCCGAAGGCGGTGGTGCGCGACATGTTCGAGCGCAGCATGTCGTTCGGCGAGTACGTCTCCTTCTACCAGCTGCAGCGCAGCGAGGGGCTCGTGCTGCGGTACCTCTCCGACGCGTTCCGCGCGATCCGCCAGACGGTGCCGAGCGACGCGAAGGACGAGGAGCTGCTCGACATCATCGAGTGGCTCGGCGAGCTCGTGCGGCAGGTCGACTCGAGCCTCGTCGACGAGTGGGCCGAGCTCGTCGACCCGTCGTCGCACCTGCCCGAGGACGAGCAGGCCGTCGTGCCGCCCGCACCGCCCTCGGTCGTCACGAATCGCCGCGCCTTCACGGTGCTCGTGCGCAACGAGCTGTTCCGGCGCGTGCAGCTCGCGGCGCTCGAGCGCGACGACGAGCTCGCCGAGCTCGACCCCGACGTCGGCTGGCCCGACGCGCTCGACCGCTACTACGGCGAGCACGACGAGATCCTCACGGGTGGCCCGGCGCGCTCGCCGCGGCTCGTCACGATCGACGAATCGGATGCCGCGAGCGGCCTCTGGCGGGTCGAGCAGGTGATCGACGACCCGGCCGGCGACCACGACTGGCGCATCCGCGCCGAGGTCGACCTCGAGGCGTCGGCCGAGGAGGGCGCCGCCGTCGTGCGGGTCACCGAGGTCGTGCGGCTCTAGCCCTTTCGGTGGTCGAGTAGCGCCCGCCGAATGGCGGACGCGTATCGAGACCCGCCTACGCGACGGCGAGCATGCCCGCCGCCGCCAGCGCGAGCACGAGCCCGACCCACTGCACGGGCGCGATGCGCTCCTTGAGCACGAGGGCGGCGAGCAGGATCGTGCCCGCCGGGTACATCGCGCCGAGCACCGCTGCCACCGAGAGGTCGCCGGCGCGGATGCCGACGAGGAGCAGGCCGTTCGCCACGACGTCGACGGCGCCGCAGGCGATCGCCAGCTGCACGCCCGTCGCGGTCGTGCTGCGCACCGGCGCGACGGCGGCGCCGATCGACGCCGGCCGCGGCATCCGCTCGGCCCTCGGTTCGTCGCGACGGCGACGGCGAGCGACAACGACGAGCGCCAGCACGCCGAGCACGGCGAACATGATGGCGGCGTTCACGACGCGGTTGACGAGCAGCGGCAGCACGCCGCTCTCCTCCGACGTCTGGTCGATCGTGATGAAGAACGTGCCGATCGCGATGCCGGAGCCGATGGCCATGAGGATGCCGCGCAGGCTCGGTCGCACCGCGCCGCGTTCGGGCACGAAGCCCACGAGCACGACCGCGATGAGCGCGAGTCCGAGTGCCCAGTAGCCGAGCGTCGCGAATCGCTCGCCGCCCACGACGAGCCCCCACACCATCGGCACGACCGCCGAGACGAGCGCCGTGAGCGGGGAGAGGATGCTCATCGGCCCGATCGCGAGGCACGCGTAGAGCAGCGAGATCGCCACCGCGCCGGCGACGCCCGACAGCACGCTCCAGAGCAGGTCGTCGTCGGTCCAGGTGCCGCCGAGGAGCGGGAGGGCCGCGAGGAGCAGCACGAACCCGGTCAGCGATGCGACGGCCGTGGCGAGGATGGAGCTCACCCGCTTCGCGGCGAGCCCGCCGAGGAAGTCGGCCGCGCCGAAGACCAGCGCTCCGGCGAGCGAGAAGACGGCGGTGAGCATGGTCGTCCCAGCGTAACGGCGACGCACGTGTGCTCATCCGAGCAGGGTTCTGGGTGCATGGTGCACATCTGCGCGCGATCCGTGAACACCGCATGAAAACGGGCGTACGAAGCAACGGAAACCCCTTGGCAGGGTCGGTAGCGGTGCTTAGGCTACGGGCAGTGCTCCCTGCGAACCCGACCCGACACCGTCGTCGAGCCTGAGTCCCTGCAGCGCGCACCAATGAGGCAGTGGGGATCAGAGGAGAGTCATGCCACGTCGCAGCACTGTTCAACGCCTGTCAGCCGTGGCGGTCGCCGCGGCCGGCGCCGTCGTGGCGGGAGTCCTCGCCGCACCACCGGCGTACGCCGTCCCGGTCACCAATACGATCGCACAGGTCCAGGGCACGGGGGCCTCGACGCCCCTCGCCAACACGACCGTCACAGTCGAGGGCGTCGTGACCGCCGACCACCGCGTCGATGGCAGCTACCGGGGCTTCTACATCCAGACGCCGGGTCCCGACACGACGCAGGGCGCATCCGACGGCATCTTCGTCCTCGTCGGCACCGCGGCCACGCCGTCGTTCGCAATCGGCGACCTCGTGCGCGCGACGGGCGTGGCGCAGGAGTCCGGCTCCGTCACCCGGGTCAACGCCTCGGGTGCCGGCGCCTCGGTGGAGGTCGTGCAGGCCGGCTATGGCCCGGTGTCGCCCACCAACCTGGCGGCGACGGTGCTCGGCTCCGCTCGGGAGGCGTTCGAGGGCATGCTCGTGCGCCCGACCGGGACCTACCGGGTCGTCTCGAGTCACAACCTGCAGAACTTCGGCGAGCTGTGGACGAGCGCCGGCAGCGCGATGCCGGTCGAGGCGTTCGAGCAGCAGGCTCCCACGACGACTGCCGCCAACAACATCACGGCCGCGAACAACAACGCCCGCCTCATCCTCGACGACGGATGGGACGTGAACACCTCCGACTCCAGGCACCCGGGCGCCCAGCCCTACTTCACCAAGGAGGTCGTCGTACGCAACGGCGACGGCGTGACCTTCCCGACCGGCGGGGGCGTGCTGAGCTTCGGGTTCAACAACTGGCGCGTGCAGCCGCCGACGCCGATCAACGATGCGAGCTCGGCAAGCCTGAAGCCGACGTTCACCGCGGCCAACACGCGGCCGGGCCTGACCGCGCCGGCGGTCGGCGGCGACGTGACCGTCGCGGCGTTCAACGTGCTCAACTACTTCACGACCCTCACGTCGCAGAACCCGCAGGCTCGCGGTGCGGCCACGGCCGAGGAGTTCGCGATCCAGAAGTCGAAGATCATCGAGGCGATCAACGGCCTGGACGCCGACGTCGTCGCGCTGCAGGAGATCGAGAACTCGGTGAAGCTCGG
>CBFGWW010000062.1:0-13419 GCA_965652625.1 uncultured Agromyces sp. | reverse complement strand
AGGCGCGCACCGTGAGCAGGGCCGACTCGACCGTCAGCCCCGGGCCGAAGGCCATCGCCGCGACGCGGTCGCCGTCGGCGGCGGCATCCGAGTCGAGGATGTTGCGCAGCACGAACAGCACCGTCGCGCTCGACATGTTGCCGAAATCGCGCAGCGTCTCGCGCGCGGGCACGAGCTGCGCCTCGGTGAGCACCAGCCGCGACTCGACCTTGTCGAGGATGCTGCGACCGCCCGGATGGATGGCCCAGTGCTCGATCGCGTCGCTCGAGGCATCCGTCGCCAGTGCCTCGGCGAGCGCGGCGTCGTGGTCGAACAGCGGCTCGAGCGCGCCCGTGATGTGGTCGTCGATGATGGCCGGGATCGCGTTGGACAGCACCATCTCGAAGCCGTGGTCGCCGATCTTCCATGCCATGTCGCCCTCGCCGACGGGCGTGATGCGCGTGGCGAAGCGATCGAGGTCGAAGGCGCGCTCGCCGTCCTCGAGCGGGCGGGCGGTGACGATCCCGGCGCCCGCTCCGTCGGCGAACAGCGACGACGCCACGATCGTGTCGGGGTCGTTGGAGGAGCGCAGGTGCAGCGTGCAGAGCTCGACCGAGACGACGAGCACGACGGCCGCGGCATCCGCCTCGCACAGCTGCTTCGCGATGCGCAGGGCGGGCACCGAGGCGTAGCAGCCCATGAACCCGAGGTGGTAGCGCTCGACACCGGCGTCGAGACCGAGCTCTCGCGCGATCACGAAGTCGGGGCCGGGCGCGTAGAAGCCCGTGCACGACACCGTGATGATGTGCGTGACATCGGATGCCGCGAGGCCCGGCGTCGCGGCGATGGCCGCGCGACCCGCTTCGACGTACAGGCTCGTCGCGAACTCGGCGTACAGCTCGTTGCGCGCCTTCGTGCCCGGGAACAGCAGCTCGCCGCTGTCGATGTCGAAGAACACGGGTTCGTCGGGGTGGGCGTCGCGGCTCAGCTCGGTGAGCACGGTGTGCCGCTTCTCGATGCCCGACACGTTGAAGCTCGTCGAGACGATGCGCTGCGCGAGGCGGTTCAGGCCCGGCTGCGCCCCGAAGACGTCCCGCACCTCCTCCTGGATCAGCACCGTGGGCGGTACGACGGTCGAGAGTCCCCTCAGCGCGACGGCCATGCCTCATCGTAGGGGGGCAGGCGGAGGCCCCGGCAAGGGCTGGACGACCCTTCGCAGGCAAGGCACAGGCCGGATGCCGCGGCGGGTGCCCCGCGGCGGCTGCGCCCGCGGTCGATGCGCCCGGCGACGCCGACCGTGCCCCGGGCGCACGAAACGGCGGCCGGACCCCACGTCTCGCGAGTGAGGGCCCGGCCGCCGGGTCGTTGCTCAGCCGAGCAGCTTCGCCTTCGCCGCGGCGAACTCGTCGTCGGAGAGGATGCCCTGCTCCTTCAACGTGGCGAGCTTCTGGAGCTCGGCGACGACGTCGGTGCCGCCGGCGGCTGCGGGCGCTGCCGGCGCTGCCTGCGCGGCCGCGGCCTGCTGCCGCGCGACCGCCTGCTGCGCGGCGGCGTTCATGGCCGCCTGCTGCTGCTGCGCCTCGTACTGCTGCTGCTCGTACCGCTCCTGGTCCTTGTTCGCCTGGTGCCGCGCGACGCTGCCCGACACCGCGGTCGCGGTGCCCGCGACGACGGCCGTGCGGGCGGCCATCCCGACGAGACCAGGACGTCCCATCCTCCTCAGCATGTGCTTCCCCTCACTCCGTAGCGGCTGCCTCGGCCTCTTCGGCCTCGGCCATGATGGCGTTGACGACCGGCGCCGGGATGCGCTCCGACTGCAGGAGCACGCCGCCCGACTCGGCGAACCGCGACGCGAGCCGCTTCGCCCAGACGAGCTCGATGGCGAGCATCGCGCCCGAGGTGCCCGGCGGGATCGCTCCGCCGAGGTCGTTCACGTCCTCCTCGCCGACGAGGCCGTTGGCCTCCAGCTCGATCTCGGTCACGTCGATCTCGTCGCCCAGGTCCTCGATCTCGACGATGTCGAGATCCCCGTTCTCGGAGCGCGAGACGACCACCGCATCGAGGAGCCGGATGTCTCCGGCCTCGACGAGGTCTCCGATCGCCTCGAACGTCGCGGCATCGGGCCGCTCACCAGGGAACCCGACAACCAGGATCTCGACGGGTCCGTACTCGAATTCAGGCATGTTCCCCCTCTCACTGAGGGCAGCGTACGCCCCGCCGCGACGATGGGGAAGAGCGATCCTGACCCCGATTCCCGGGGTCTATGCCGGGCGCGTCCGTCGCCGTATCATGCAGACACGATCAGGGGTCGATCGCGTGGGCGCAGCGGACGGGGGTTCCTGTGAGCGTGAAGGTGGATGCCGGGACGGACGGGGCGGCCATCCGCTCGGGGCGGCTCCGGGTGGAGAGCGAGGCGGTCTACACGGGCACGGCTGCGGCCGTCGTCTGCGGCATCGTCGCGTTCACCCTGTTCATCGGTCGGATGGTCCCGTTGTGGGGCGGCGGCATGTCGGTGGGCGCGGTCGCCGCGATCTGCGCCCTCGCCGCCGGCATCGTCACGGCGTACCTCGGCTACTGGCGGTCGCGCCATCGCCCGGGCCAGGAGTGGCGGCTGCGGATCCCCTCCTGGAAGTTCCTGCTCGACGCCACCACCGTCGCCCTCGTGCACGCGGCCCTCGCCGCGATCTTCACCGCGTCGGTCTTCGTGGTGCTGCAGCGCAGCTTCGACGGACTCGAGGTCGACGTGATCATCGGCACGATCCTCGTGATCGCGGCGACCGGCGCCAGCGGCTACCTCATCTCCCTGTCGGTGTCCGAGATCACCACCCGGAAGATGGCGACGCTGCTCGTCTCCTTCATGGCGCTGTCGACGCTCGCATCGATCGCCGCCGTCGAGGACGAGTACTGGTGGGAGTACCACTTCAGCCAGCTCGGCACGGCCGGCGACTTCTCGGCGTGGATGTTCAACACGACGCTCATCGTGGCGGGCTTCTTCGTCACGACCTTCACGCTCTACCTGCACCGCGACCTCACGACGCTCGTCGAGCGGGGGGTCCTCGTGCATCGGTGGGCGCCGCGCGTCATGTCCGTGACCTTCGTCATCCTCGGCATCATGCTCGCGGGCGTCGGCCTCTTCCCGCTCGACGTGAACATGGCCGCCCACAACGGCTGCGCGTCGGGCATGGCCGCGGCGTTCGCGGTCATGGTGCTCGGGTCGCCGTACATCCTGAAGGGGCTGCCGCGGCGCTTCTTCGTCATCTGCTACACGACGTTCGCGGTGCTGATCGGCGCGTTCCTGCTGTTCACGCCCATCGCGTACTACAACCTGACGGCGTTCGAGCTCATCGCGTTCACGATCATCTTCAGCTGGATCACCGTGTTCATCCGCTTCGTCGACGCCATCGTCGCGTCGACGACGGATGCCGCGGCGCCGCCGGCACCGCCGACCACCGAAGTCGTGCCCGAAGCCGTCAGCTGAGCCGGAGGAGCCATGAGCATCGCACTCGACACCCGGACGGATCAGGCCCTCCTGCCCCGCAAGGCACGCCGAGACCTCGGACGCGAGGCCCGCACCCGACTGCCCGTCGACGCCCATGGCGAGCTGGCGCCGTCGGATCGCGACCCGGTCTCGGTGCTCGAGCGCCAGGCGCAGTCGCGCGTTCCGAGCCTCATCGCGCTGCGGCACAGCCGCATGGCCTCCTCGGCCTTCGCGTTCTACCGCGGGGCGGCGGCCATCATGGCCGACGACCTCCGAGCGGTCCCCGACTCCGGGATCATCACCCACCTCTGCGGGGACGCGCACCTCTCGAACGTCGGGGTCTTCGCCTCGCCCGAGCGATCGCTGGTCATCGACCTCAACGACTTCGACGAGACGGCGCCCGGCCCGTTCGAGTGGGACGTCAAGCGCATGGCGGCGAGCTTCGAGATCGCGGCTCGCGCGCGCGGCTTCGACGACGAGACCCGGGCCAGGATCGTGATGCGCGTGGTGCGGGCGTACGGCGCGGCGATGCGCGAGGCCGCGCGCACGCCCCTCGTCGAGCTCTTCACCGCACGCCTCGACATGGAGGACGTGCTCACGGGCCTGAGCAGCGAGCTCGCGACCGAGGCGGCGGAGCGCGCGCACCGCATCATCGCCAAGTCCCGCCGACGCGACAGCCGGCAGGCCGCGAACAGCCTGGCCGAGCGCGTGGACGGCGTCTGGCGCTTCAGGTCCGACCCCCCGATCCTCGTGCCGTTCCGGCACATCGCCGAGGAGAGCGGGCTGTCGAGCGACGATGCCGAGCAGCGCATCCGGGACATCTTCGAGACCTACCGCGAGACGCTCGCACCCGAGCGCCGACGCGTGCTCGACCGCTTCCGCATGGTGGACGCCGCGATGAAGGTCGTGGGCGTCGGCAGCGTCGGCACCCGTGCGTGGGTGGTCCTATTCCAGGGCAACGGAAAGAACGACGTGCTGATGTTGCAGGCCAAGGAGGCGCAGCAGTCGGTGCTCGAGGCACCCGACGAGCCCAGCGCGTACGAGCACCAGGGCCAGCGGGTCGTGCACGGACAGCGCATCATGCAGGCTCTGGGCGACGTGCTGCTCGGCTGGACCACCGGCACGGGGATCGACGGCCGCGACCGCGACTTCTACGTGCGCCAGTTCCGCGACTGGAAGGGCTCGGCCGAGCCCGAGGTCATGGAGCCGTCGACGATGCGCATCTACGCCGAGTACTGCGGCATCATCCTCGCGCGGGCGCACGCCCGGGGCGGGGACCCCGCGTTCATCAGCGGCTACGTCGGCGACGCCAAGGACTTCGCCCGCGCGATCCTCGACTTCTCGGTGGCGTACGCCGACCGAACGGAGGCCGACCATGCCGCGCTCCTCGGGGCCATCGCCGAGGGCCGCGTCGAGGCATCCGCATCGTGACGACACCGACGCCGTCCTCGCCGTCGGGCGCACCCGCGACCGCGGCGAAGAACGCCTCGCGGGCCGTGATCCCGCTCGCGATCGCGCAGTTCATCATGGTGCTCGACAGCTCGGTCATGAGCGTGTCGATCAGCCAGCTCGTCGAGGAGTTCGACACGACCGTCTCGGTGATCCAGCTCGCGATCACGCTCTACGCGCTGGTCATGGCGGCGCTGATGCTGACGGGCGGCAAGATCGGCGACCTCTTCGGCCGGCTCAGGGTCTTCCGCATCGGGCTCGTCATCTACGCGGTCGGGTCGCTGATGACCGCGCTGGCGCCGACCGTCGGCGTCCTCATCCTCGGCTGGTCGTTCATCGAGGGCGCCGGCGCCGCACTCGTGCTCCCCGCGCTCGCGGCGCTCGTCGCGGGCAGCTACCAGGGCGCGGCGCGCGCCCGCGCCTACGGGATCATCGGCGGCGTGGCCGGCGCCGGCATCGCGATCGGACCGTTGCTCGGCGGCTGGCTCACGACCGAGTACTCCTGGCGCTGGGTGTTCGCCGGCGAGGTCGTGTTCGTGATCTTCGTGCTCGCGGTGAGCTCGTGGATCACCGACGACCACGTACGCGAGAAGTTCCGCCTCGACGTGGTCGGCGCGATCCTGTCGGCGCTCGGGCTCGCGCTCGTCGTCGTGGGCGTGCTGCAGAGCGGCACGTGGGGATGGATCCAGCCCCTGCAGTCGCCGATCACGCCGTTCGGCTTCGCGCTCACGCCGTTCGTCATCGGCGGGGGGCTGCTCGTGCTCTGGGCGTTCCTCGCCTGGGAGCGTCGCGTGGCCGCCCGAGGCCGGGTGCCGCTGCTCGACGTGGCCAACCTCCGCATCCCCGCCCTTCGGGCGGGCCTCGCGAGCCTGCTCGCCCAGAACCTCGTGCTCCTCGGCATCTTCTTCGCCGTGCCGCTCTACCTGCAGATCACGCAGGGCATGGACGCGTTCCAGACCGGCCTCCGGCTGCTCCCGACCTCGATCGCCATGCTGGTCGCCGCCGCGATCGGCGCGCGGCTCGGCGGCCGCTTCGGCGCACGCGCGCTCGTTCGCGTCGGACTGCTCACCATCGCCGTCGCGTGCCTCGTCATCATCGCCACGGTCGAGCCGCAGCTGGCCACGACCCCGTTCGCCATCGGCATGGCCCTCGTGGGCCTCGGCACCGGGCTGCTCGCCTCGCAGCTCGGCAACGTCGTGCAGTCCTCGGTGCCGGCCGACGCGCGCAGCGAGGCGGGCGGCCTGCAGTACACCGCCCAGAATCTCGGATCCTCGCTCGGCACGGCCCTGATCGGCTCGCTCATGGTCGGCGCGCTCGCGGCATCGGTGCTGGGCCTCATCGCCGACGATCCCGACATCGAGTCGGCCGTGTCGGATCAGGTCACCGTGCAGGTCTCCTCGGGCATCGAGTACATCCCACCGGCGCAGGCCGAGCAGGCGCTGCTCGACGCGGGCATCCCGGCCGACCAGGTCGACGACCTCGTGGCGAGCTACTCGGCCGCCCAGCTCATGGGCGTCAAGGTCGGCATGCTCGCCTGCGCCGCGGCCGCGCTGCTCGCGCTGCCGTTCACCCGGCGCCTGCCCGACCGGAAGGGCACGATCCCCGCCGACTGAGCGGTGACGGCGTCGGCGGCGCGGGTTCGACGCTCGCCGCGTCGGGCCGCCCTCGTGGCAGTCCGAAGACCCGTCCCCTGCGGCACTCCTGAAACCAAGGACGTTCTGAGGGTGGTGATGAACGGCGTCCTTGTTTTCAGGAGTCCCCCGAGAGTGAACCCGTGTCCTCGATCTCAGCCGGGCGAGGCGTCACTGCGGGCTCGGCCCGCCGCGGCATCCGTCTCGGGCTCAGCCCGCCGCGGCATCCGTCGCCGGGGCCGCAGCGCCGGTGCCCGCCGTGGCCTCGCCACCCGCAGCCTCGGGGTGCCGGCGCAGCTTGCGTTCGGCCTTGCGCGCGGCGTCCTCGGCCTCCATGACCTTCTTCGCCTCGGTGAAGTCGCCGAGTGCGGGGCGGACCCAGGTCATGTTGGGGTTCGAGTCGATGAGCAGCATGCGCACGAGCAGCGTCAGCGGGATCGCGAGGATCGCGCCCATCGGCCCGAGCACGACCGCCCAGAACAGCACCGAGAAGAACGTGAGCGACTGGCTCAGCGCGACCGCGTTGCCCACGACCCGCGGCTGCACGAGCGACTGGATCACCGCGTTGATGATGCCGTAGACGACGATCACGGCGATGACGAGCGGCCACCCGCCGACGAGAGCACCGAACACGATCGGCGGGATGATCGCGATGAAGTATCCGACGTTCGGGATGAAGCTGCACAGGAACGCGAGCACGCCCCAGAGCGCCGCACCCGGCACGCCGAGCAGCACCAGCGCGATCCAGTTGATGACGCCCTGCGCGACACCGAGGAAGGTCGTGACCACCATGTAGCGGCGCACGCCGATCGTGTAGGCGACGCTCGCCGTCGCGAGCAGCGGGCGGTGCTGGTAGAGCTCGCCGGTCAGCGTCTTCGCGTACGAGGAGTCCATCGCCATGAGCATGAGCATGGTCAGCAGGATCACGGCCGCCGTGACGAACCCGGCCGCGCTGCCCAGCACGGCCCCGATCGCGTCGAGCACCTTGCCCGGATCGAACCAGCTGGAGATCTCGGAGATCTGCTGCTGGCCGACCCCGAGGCTCGACAGCCATGCGCCGGCGTCGCTCACCCACTGCTCCATCTCGTCGGTGTACTCGGGGAGCAGGCGGAGGAACTGCGCGAACGAGAAGAAGAAGGCGAACGCGAACACGCCGAGCAGCAGCACGACCGTGAGGATCACGGTGAACGTCGCCACGCCGCGCTTCACGCCGTGCCGCTCGAGCCACGCCCGCAACGGGTACACGCAGATCGTCAGCACGAGCGCGAAGAACGACCAGATGAAGATGTTCGCGATCATGGCGACGCCCACGGATGCCACGACGGCACCCGCGAGGCCGATCATGATGTAGGCGGTGCGATGCGGCGACACCGGGGTGGTGTCGGTCGGAGCCGCCGGCGGCGCCTCGGGGTGCTCAGGTGCTTGCGCCTGCTGCTTGCGACGGTTCCACCACATGGGGACTTCCCTCCTGGGCCGGGTTCCCCGACAGGCGTCGGAGCGTTTCGGCACGATCGTCGGGCTCCACGAGCAGCGCTCGCACGAGCAGGGTGAGCGGGATGGACAGGATCGCCCCGATGGGCCCGATGACGAAGGCCCAGAAGACGACCGAGAAGAACGAGAGGGTGAGGCTGAGGTCGACGACGTCGCTCACGAACTTCGGCTGGATCAGCACCTGCAGCGTGACGTTGATGACGCTGTAGGCGAGCACCACGACGAGCGCGAGCGGCCAGCCGCCGACGACGAGGGCGAGCACGGCCGGCGGGATGAGCCCGAGGACGAAGCCGATGTTCGGCACGAAGTTCGTGACGAACGCGAGGATGGCCCAGACGATCGGGATCGGGATGCCGAGCGCCCAGAGCAGCAGGCCGTCGAGCACGGCCACGATCGCACCGAAGGTCGCGTTCACGACGTAGTAGCGGCGCACGCCGCTGAAGTACCGAGCGCCGATCCCGTCGGCGCGCGCGCCGCCGAACACGGTGCGCAGCCGGCCGAACCGCGCGGCATCCGCGGCCATGAAGATGACGTAGGCGAGCACGAAGAAGAAGGCGGTCGCGAAGCCGAGCACGGCGTCGGCGACGGATGCCGCGATCCCCACGAGCGTGCCCGGATCGAGGATCGACGACGCCGCGTCGGATGCCTCGTCGGAGAGCCCGAGCGACGAGAGCGTCTCGGCGATCGACGCCGCGGTCGCCTGCAGCTCGTCGGCGTAGTCGGGCAGCATCGCGACGAACTGCGCCGAGGCGAAGACGAGCAGCCCGGCGAGGATCGCGAGGATCAGGTACGCCACCACGATGACGATGGTCGTGGCGGCCCACTTCGGCCACCCCCGGTGCTCGAGCGGACGGCGCAGGGGGTGCGCGATGATCACGACCACCGCCGCGACGGCGAGCGGGGCGAGGATCTCACGTCCGAACCAGATGCCGGCGAAGGCGATGACCGCGGCGGCGACCGTGAGGAGCACGCGGGTGCCGTGCGCGAGGCCGACTCGGCCGGCGCCGGCCCCCGTCGGGGCATCCGTCGTCGCCGGCCCGGTCATGTCAGAAGCTCCCGATCCCCTTGCCGATCACGGCGACGCCGATCACGAGCAGGAGCACCGCCATGACCGCCGCGTTGTTGTGCACCAGCCACCCGCGCAGCGACTCGAGCGGCCCGGCCATGCGCTTCGAGGCGACGAGGTAGGCGATGACGGGGCCGGCGACCGAGATGCCCGCGATCAGCGTGAACACGACGATCGCGAGGATCGACTCGCCGACGTCCAGCCCACCGGTGCCGATCGACACGCCCGCGGCGGCGCCGAGCAGCAGGTTCTTCGGGTTCACCGCCGCGAGGAGGAAGCCGAGCCCGAGGCCGCGGACCGCGGTCAAGGAGTCGATCGCCGACATCCACTTCGGCAGCGGGGCCTCCTCGCCGGGCTTCGGGCGCGAGCGCCATTGACGCAGCGCAAGCACCAGCAGCAGCGCGCCCAGGATGATCTTGATCCAGCCGGAGACCGGCTTCGAGGCGTCGGGGTCCTGCTCGGGGATGATCGAGCTGAGCAGCGTGAACACCGTGACGGCGATGACGATGCCGAGCAGCCAGCCGAGGAGGAACCCGACGCTCGTGCCCTTCGCCTTCGGCGAGAGCAGCATGAGGATCGCCGCGATGATCGGGATCGGACTGATCGCGATCCCGACCGCCAGCGGCAGGATGTCCCCGAAGACGGCTCCCAAGACGTTCCCCTCGTCGACCCTGCTCAGCGGTGCTGATTGCACATTAGCGGTCGGGCGGAGCACACGGGCCGGAATCTCACGGCGCGGGCGAAGCGAGCGTGGCGATCGCCGCCCGATTGGTCTCGAAGACCTCCCGGTCCCCCAGCAACCCGAGTTCGATGAGCCGGCGGCGCGCGTCGGGGCGCACCCGGCTGAAGGCGAGCGCGACGTTGCGCTGGTCGAGCCACGCGAGCAGTGCGTCGAAGCTCTCGGCGCCCGTGACGTCGACGTCGGTCACGGCCTCCATGTCGACCACGAGGTGGCGCACGGGGCCGTTGCCTGCGGCCTCGGCGGCGGTGACGGCGCGCTTGACGGCGTCGTCGAAGACCGTGCCGTTGGCGAAGAACAGCGGCGCGGCGAGGCGGATGACGATCACCCCCGGAGCCGTCACCGCGCCCGTCGGCGCCTCGTCGAGCAGGGAGTCGGTGGGCTCGCCGCCGGCCTCGAGCACGTCGATCGCGGGATTCGCCGCGCGCTTCGCCAGGTTGATGAGCGCGAGCACGAACGACACGAGGATGCCGGGGATCGCGCCGATGAACAGCGTGACGAGGAAGCAGGCGGCACCGACGACGAACTCGAAGCGGTCCTGCCTCCAGAGCTGCACGAAGTCGCGGATGCCGAGCAGCGGCAGGATCGCGACGCCCACGATCGCGCCGATCGCGGGCGACGGGATGTCGGCGAGGAGCGCGGTGCCGAACAGCAGGAGCAGCAGTGTGCCGACCGCGAGCACGAGCGACGGCAGCTGGGTGCGCGAGCCCGACTGGTCCATCGCGGCGGTGCGCGACGTCGAGGAGCCGAACGTGAAGCTGGCGCTCGCCCCGGCGGCGATGTTGCCGACGCCGAACGCGAACAGGTCGCGATTCGGGTTCGTGGGGTAGCCGCGCTTCTCGCCGTACGAACGCGAGACGAGCAGGCCCTCGGCGGTCGTCACGAGCGTCAGCGCGATCGCCGACGGGATCAGCATGAGCCACATCGACCAGTCGATGACCGGCCACGTGAGCGCGGGCGGTCCGGCGGGCACCTCGCCGAGCACGTCGACGCCGGCCTCGTCGTCGAGGTCGGCGATCACGACGACGATCGTCGCGAGCACGAGCACCACGAGCGCCCACGGCACGACCGGCAGCAATCGGCGGCCGAGCAGCAGGATCGCGACGGAGACCACCGAGATCGCGAGCGAGACGAGGTTGGTCGTGCCGAGGCCCGACACGAGGCCGACGACCTTGTCGACGAACTCGCCGCCCGAGTCGATCGACACGCCGAGCATCTTCGCGACCTGGCTCACGAGGATGTCGAGCGCGAGGCCCCCGACGAAGCCCACGAGGATCGGCTTCGAGAGGAAGTTCGCGAGGAAGCCGAGCTTCAGCACCGCGAGCAGCAGGAACAGGATGCCGCAGATGATCGCCTGGGCCATCGCGAGGGTCGCGTAGTCGGCACTGCCGGCGGTGGCCAGGCCGCCGATCGACGAGGCGACGAGCGCGGCCGCCGCGGCATCCGGTGACGCCACCAACTGGCGGCTCGACACGGCCAGCGCGTAGACGATCGTCGGCACGATGAGCGCGTAGAGGCCCGCCGTGGCGGGCAGCCCGGCGATCTGGGCGTACCCGATGTTCAGGGGGATGGCGATCGCGAGGAGCGTGACGCCGGCGGTGAGTTCGCGAACCAGGTTGCGGCGGCTCAGTCCCGCCAGCGGCTTCTGCATCGTGTCAGCGGTCCTCCGTCTCCTTCGCCGAGGCCGCCACGGCGGCGGCATCCTCCGCGTGGTACTGCGCGACCAGCTCGACCTCGCGCTGCTTGCGCGGGAAGAAGACGAACACGAGGATCGCGCCGATCACGACCGCCACGAGTCCGGCGGTGTACGCCCAGTGGTCGCCGGCGAGGAACGACTCCTTCGCCGCCGCGGTGATCTGGTCGGCGTACTGCGGGTACTGCTTCGCCATCGCGGCGGCGCTGTCGAACGACTTCGTGAGCTGCGCCTCGGTCGCGGTCGAGATCGAGGACGCCTCGGAGGACGCCTCGATCTGCTTCGAGAACGCGGCGGCGTATCCGGCGGTCAGCAGCGCGCCGAAGATCGACTGCATGAGGGCGCCGCCGAGGTCGCGCTGCAGGTCGGCGGTGGCCGACGCCATGCCGACGCGCGTCGGCGGCACCGAACCGGTCAGCGAGTGCGCGGCGGGCGTCTGGGCGAAGCCGACGCCCGCGCCGACGAACGCATAGGCGAGGCCCACCTCGAAGTAGCCCGACCCCTCCCGCCAGAGCACGAGCATCGTGAGGAAGCCGAGGAACACGAACACGTAGCCCGACAGCAGCGTCATGCGCGAGCCGATGCGGTCGACGAGCCGGGCCGAGATGGGCGCGATGAGCACCATCAGGATCGCCGTCGGGAGGATCGCCGCACCCGCCTCGATGGTCGTGTACCCGAGCACGTTCTGCAGGAACTGCTGCCCGACGAACATCGCGCCCATCAGCGAGCCGAACACGATGATGCCGGCCACGGCCGCGACCCAGAACGGCGGCCTCGCCGCGACGTGCAGGTCGTACAGCGGGTTGGGTGCGCGGCGCTGCCGGAGGACGAAGGCGATGACGCCGATGAGCGTGATCGCCGACAGCACGAGCACGAGCGTCGTGGAGTCGGGGACCGCTGCGAAGTTGATGGCCAGGATGAGCGATCCGACGAAGACGATCGAGATGATGCCGCCGAGGTTGTCGACCTTCTCGGTCGACTCGTTGACGTGGGCCGGCACGAAGATCAGCGCCATGATGAACGCGACCAGGGCGAGGGGCACGGTCACCAGGAACACCGAGCCCCAGTCGAACGCCCCCAGCAGCCAGCCCGACAGGAGCGGCCCGAGCGCGGCGATGGCGGCCCCGATGGCCGACCAGAGGGCGATCGCGCGCGTGCGCTTCGCGCCGCCCCAGAGCGCCGCGATGAGCGCGAGCGTGGTCGGGAAGCACATGCCGCCGGCGATGCCGCCGAGCATGCGGGCGACGATCAGCACCTCGATCGTCGGGGCGAACGCGGCGAGCAGGCTGAACGGGATCGACGCCAGCGAGCCGAGCAGGAGCATCATCTTGCGCCCGTACCGGTCGCCGAGGGCGCCGAGGTAGAGCACGGATGCCGCGAGGCCGAGGCTGTAGCCGACCGCGGTCAGGTTCAGCTGCGTCTGCGACGCGTCGAACGCCGCGCCGATCGTGGGCAGCGCCACGTTCGCGACGGCGAGGTTCAGGTTCGCGATCGCCGCGCCCAGCACGAGCGCGATGAGCACCAGGAAGGCGCGCGGCGGACTGTCCCCCGTGCGACTCGGCGTCGTCTCGACCGTCGGTGTTCCGTGCTCAGCCATGGCGTGCATCCCCTTCGCCGTGGGCTCGTCCCCTGGAGCGGTGCTCCCAGGGGACACGCTATTGCACGGGAGTGCGACGGCGACAGAGCCCGCTCGGGGGTCAGCGCTCCGTCAGCGCTCCGTCAGCGCTCCTCGGTGCGCGCCATCGCGCTCGGCAGCTCGCTCGTGACGAGCACGTCGGGTCCGCGGTCCGCGAGCGCCGCGGCGAGCGCCACGACGACCGCGCCGCCGATCGAGATTGCCGCTACCCCCGCGGCACCCCGCGCGATAGTGTGCCCACGGGAGACACCGAGATC
>CBFGWW010000061.1:0-13484 GCA_965652625.1 uncultured Agromyces sp. | reverse complement strand
GCATCCGCCCGGCGTTCCGCTACGAGCGCTCGCTCGACGTGATCACGCAGGGCCGCGACGCGGGCCTGATCACGAAGTCGAACCTCATCCTCGGCATGGGCGAGGAGCGCGCAGAGGTCACGCAGGCCCTGCACGACCTGCACGACGCCGGCACCGACATCATCACGATCACCCAGTACCTGCGCCCGAGCCCGCGGCACCTGCCGGTCGACCGCTGGGTGCGACCCGAGGAGTTCGTCGAGCTCAAGCAGGAGGCCGAGGAGATCGGCTTCCTCGGCGTGCTCGCCGGTCCGCTGGTGCGCTCCTCCTACCGCGCCGGCCGGCTGTGGGCGCAGTCGATGCACGCGAAGGGGCGCGAGCTGCCGGCCGAGCTCGCTCACCTCGCCGACGCGTCGCTCGGCTTCGCGCAGGCCGTCGGCTGAGGCATCCGGATGCCGCCTCCGCCGTCGGTGAACGCGGTCGGAGGCGGCGTCCGCCGCCGCTATCCTTGAGACCATGGCACGCACCAAGGACAAGCCGTCCGCTCCGAAGGAGCCCGGCCGCATGAAGCAGATGTGGCAGGTCTTCCAGATGACCCGCCGCTACGACTCGAGCGCGCAGTGGCTCATGCTCCTCGGCTTCCTCGCCCCGGTGCTCGTGGGCCTCGCGCTCGCACTCTGGCTCGGCGACGGCAACGGCTTCACGATCGCGCTCTGGATCGTCGCGGGCGTGCTCGCGGGCTTCCTGCTCGCCCTGGTCATCCTCGGCCGACGCGCCGAGCGCGCCGCATACTCGCAGATCGACGGGCAGCCGGGCGCCGTGGGCGCCGTGCTCCGCAGCGGCCTGCGCCGCGGCTGGGTGGGCAACGAGATGCCCGTCGCCGTCAACGGCAAGACGCAGGACGCGGTGTACCGCGCGGTCGGCCGCGGCGGAGTGGTGCTCATCAGCGAGGGCCCCGTCTCCCGCACGCAGCGCATGCTCGACGACGAGAAGCGCAAGATCGCGCGCGTGCTGCCCAACGTCCCCGTGACGCTCATCGCCGTCGGCCACGAGGAGGGCGCCGTCGAGCTGCACCGCCTCGCCGCGACCATGCGCAAGACGAAG
This sequence comes from uncultured Agromyces sp., assembly GCA_965652625.1. Taxonomy (GTDB): domain Bacteria; phylum Actinomycetota; class Actinomycetes; order Actinomycetales; family Microbacteriaceae; genus Agromyces. The sequence continues at coordinate 12,401 of CBFGWW010000061.1, read as the reverse complement.
CGCACGCTCACCAAGCCCGAGGTGCTCGCGGTCTCGAACCGCCTGAACTCGCTGCAGACCGCGCTGCCCATCCCGAAGGGCATCGACCCGATGAAGGTGCGTCCCCAGCGCGGCAAGATGCGCTGACCCGAACGACCTGCGAGCGGCATCCGTCATCACCGACGGATGCCGCTCCTGCATGTCGGGGGTTACGCCCGGATCAGCACCGTGCCCGCGAGCTTGTCGTGGACGCCGCGTTGGTCGGAGTCCCAGACGACCGCCGGGATCACGAGGACGAGCAGGAGCGTGCGCACGACCGGACGCCACGGGCCGACCCAGCCGCCGGCGATGGGCACGACCCGCAGGCCGACGAGGCGGTGGCCGACGCTGCCGCCGATCGTGGGGATGAAGAGCACCTGCATGAGGGCGAAGATGCCGAGCGTGATCCACGAGAACACCGCGGAGTCGTAGGGCGCGAACAGCAACGCGATGAGCATCGCCGCCGCCCAGTCGATGGCGAGGGCGGCGAGGCGGCGGCCCACCCGGCCGACCGATCCGCGCCCGGAATCGGGGAGCCCGAGCCGCTCCCCCGGCCACCTGTTGGGTTCGAGATCGCCGGTGGTTCGGGGTTTCGCGTCAGGCACCCGACGAGTCTAGCGAGCCCGCCTGCGCGTAACATGGCGGAAACATTCGCGTCACGGTCGGGAAACGGCGACTCGCTAGCGTCGGGTACGGCTGTCGACGTCCGTCCGGTCCCACTCGCCCCTCATGGAGATTCCGACACATGTTCAGTGATTCGTCTGAAGTGCTCAAGTTCATCAAGGAGACGGATGTCAAGTTCCTCGACATCCGCTTCACCGACCTTCCGGGCGTGCAGCAGCACTTCAACATCCCGGCGTCGACCGTCGACGAGGAGTTCTTCACGGTCGGCCAGCTCTTCGACGGATCGTCGATCCGCGGCTTCGCCTCGATCCACGAGTCGGACATGCAGCTGATCCCCGACGTCTCCACGGCCTACGTCGACCCGTTCCGCGCGGAGCGCACGCTCATCATGGTGTTCGACATCTACAACCCGCGCAACGGCGAGATCTACGGCAAGGACCCGCGCCAGGTCGCGAAGAAGGCCGAGAAGTACCTCGCCTCGACCGGCATCGCGGACACCGCGTTCTTCGCCCCCGAGGCCGAGTTCTACATCTTCGACGACGTGCGCTACGAGGTGAAGCAGAACTCGAGCTTCTTCTCGGTCGACTCCAGCGAGGGCGCGTGGAACTCGGGCCGCGAGGAGGAGGGCGGCAACCTCGCCAACAAGACGGCGTACAAGGGCGGCTACTTCCCCGTCTCGCCGGTCGACCAGCACGCCGACCTGCGCGACGACATCGTGCTCAAGCTCATCGACGCGGGCCTCGAGGTCGAGCGCTCGCACCACGAGGTCGGCACCGCCGGCCAGGGCGAGATCAACTACAAGTTCGACACGATGGTGCACGCCGCCGACGACATCCTGAAGTTCAAGTACATCGTCAAGAACACCGCCAACGAGTGGGGCAAGACGGCCACGTTCATGCCGAAGCCGCTCTTCGGCGACAACGGCTCGGGCATGCACACCCACCAGTCGCTCTGGAACGAGGGCTCGCCCCTGTTCTACGACGAGGCGGGTTACGGCGGCCTCTCCGACATCGCGCGCTGGTACATCGGCGGCATCCTGCGTCACGCCCCGGCGCTGCTCGCCTTCACGAACCCGACGGTGAACTCCTACCACCGCCTCGTGCCGGGCTTCGAGGCTCCCGTGAACCTCGTCTACTCGGCCGGCAACCGCTCGGCGGCCATCCGCATCCCGATCACGGGCACCAACCCGAAGGCCAAGCGCATCGAGTTCCGCGCGCCGGATGCCTCGGGCAACCCCTACCTCGCCTTCGCCGCGCAGCTCATGGCCGGCCTCGACGGCATCAAGAACCGCATCGAGCCGCACGAGCCCGTCGACAAGGACCTCTACGAGCTCCCGCCCGAGGAGGCCAAGTCGATCCCCCAGGTGCCGGGTTCGCTCGACGCCGTGCTCGACGCGCTCGAGGCCGACCACGACTTCCTCCTGGAGGGCGGCGTGTTCACCAAGGAGCTCATCGAGACCTGGATCGACTACAAGCGCGAGAAGGAGCTGAAGCCGCTGGCCCAGCGTCCCCACCCGTTCGAGTACGAGCTCTACTACGGCGTCTAGTCCGCAATCACACCCTGATCGGCGGTTCCGGTCCCTCTCCCCAGGATCCGGAGTCATCGAAGACCCGAACACGAAGCCCCTCCCGGTCCGCCGGGAGGGGCTTCGTCGTGCCGGGCCGGATGCCGCGCCGTCGAACTCAGCCGGTCGTCGGCTCGCGGCGCGGCTCGACGCCGTAGAACCCGCGCTCGAAGACCGTGCGCGCCCGGCGCGTGAGTGCGAGGTAGTCGCTCTCGAGGCGCGACGCCGAGCCGGGCGGGTAGCCCATGATGCGGGCGACGCCCTCGAGCTGCGAGCGCTCGACGGGCAGCACGTCGGTGGTGCGATCGAGCCAGAGCGTGAGCGCAGAACGGGCCCGCGAGGCGAGCATCCAGGCGGCGCGCAGCGTCTCGGCGTCGCGCGCCGAGATGTACCGGTGCGCGACCGCCGCGGCGAGGGCGTCCAGCGTGGACGGCGTGCGGAGCGAGGGCTCCTCGGCGCCGTGCTGGAGCTGCACGAGCTGCACGAACCACTCGACGTCCGAGAGCGACCCACGACCCAGCTTCAGGTGGCGCGTGGGATCCGCGCCCTGGGGCAGCCGCTCGTTCTCGACGCGGGCCTTGATGCGCTTGACCTCCCGGACGTCGCGCTCCGAGATCTCCTCGGGGTACCGCACCGAGTCCGCGAGCTCCATGAAGTCGCGGATCAGCGTCGCGTCGCCGGCGACCCCGCGGGCGCGCAGCAGCGCCTGCGCCTCCCACGTGAGCGACCAGCGGGCGTAGTAGGCGCGGTAGGCGTCGAGCGACCGGGCGACCACGCCGTTCCGACCCTCGGGTCGCAGGTCGGCGTCGAGCTCGAACGGCAGGCGCGCGTCCTCGCTGAGCCGGACGAGCTCCGCCACGATCCGCAGCGCGCGGGCCTGCGCCGCCCCGGGTTCCGCTCCGGCCGGCCGGTACACGTACACGATGTCGGCGTCCGAGCCGATGCCGAGCTCCCGTCCGCCGAACCGGCCCATGCCGATGACCGCGAACTCGACGCCGTCGGGCTCCTCGCCGCGGATGGCCTCGACGATCGCGGCGATGTGGCTCTGCGTCACGTCGGAGAGGCCGTGCCCCAGCTCCTCGACCGTGCACACGTCGAGGATCGCCGACAGCGCGAGGCGCAGCACCTCGCGGCGGCGGATGGCGCGGAACACCTTCGCCGCGGCATCCGCGTCGCCGTGGCGGCCGAGCACCGCGCGCTTCTCATCGTCGAGCGCGGCGAGCGAGCGCGGGCGCAGCTCGTCGACGTCCTCGAGCCAGGCCACGGCCTCGGGGATGCGCTCGAGGAGCTCGCCCGCGAAGCGCGATCCGGAGAGCACGCGCGTCAGGCGAAGCGCGGCATCCGACGAGTCGCGCAGCAGCCGCAGGTACCAGTGCGTGGTGCCGAGCGTGTCGCTCAGTCGACGGAACGCGAGCAGGCCGTAGTCGGGGTCGGCGCCGTCGGCGAACCACGAGATGAGCACGGGCATGAGGTGCCGCTGGATGGTCGCACGGCGCGAGACGCCGGCGGTGAGGGCACCGATGTGCGCGAGCGCGCCGCGCGGGTCGCGGAACCCGATGGCGCGCAGGCGCGCCTCCGCCTGCTCGCTCGTGAGCTCGAGGCCCTCGGCGGGCAGCGCGGCCACCGCCGAGAGCAGCGGGCGGTAGAAGAGCCGTTCGTGCAGGCCGCGCACGCGCTGGCGGGTCGCCTGCCACATGGAGGTCAGGTCGTCGGCGCTCCGTCCGAGGCCCGACGACCGGGCGAGCGCGCGCAGCTCCGCCGCACCGCGCGGCATGAGGTGCGTGCGCCGCAGGCGGGCGAGCTGCAGGCGGTGCTCGAGCACGCGCAGGATCCGGTAGTCGCGGGCGAACGCCGCCGCCTCCTCGCGCCCGACGTAGCCGTGCTCCGCCAGGGCCGCCAGGGCGGGCAGTGTGCCGGCCTGGCGGATCGCGGCATCCGTCGCCCCGTGCACGAGCTGGAGCAGCTGCACGGTGAACTCGATGTCGCGAAGGCCGCCCGGACCGAGCTTCAGCTGCACGTCGACCTCGTCGGCGGGGATGTGCTCGGTGACGCGCTCGCGCATGCGCTGCACGGACTCGACGAACCCCTCGCGACCCGAGCTCGCCCAGACCTTGGGCGCCACGCCCGCGGCGTACCGCTCCCCGAGCTCGCGGTCGCCGGCGAGCGGACGCGCCTTCAGGAGGGCCTGGAACTCCCAGCTCTTCGCCCACCGGTCGTAGTACTGCAGGTGCGACTCGAGCGTGCGCACGAGCGCGCCGTCCTTGCCCTCGGGGCGGAGGTTCGGGTCGACCTCCCAGAGCGGGGGCTCGATGCCGGGCTCCGAGATCACCCGCATGGCGATCATGGCGAGTCGCGTGGCGATGTCGAGGGCGCGCGGCGTCGCGACCACATCCTCGTCGGCGGACTCCGCGACGAAGATCACGTCGACGTCGCTCACGTAGTTCAGCTCGCGCGCGCCCGCCTTGCCCATGCCGATGACCGCGAGCCGGGTCGCGTCCACCTCCGCAGCGGGATACGTCCCGGGCCCGGCCGCCTCGCCCTCCGCTCGCGCGGTCGCGCGGCGTGCGGCGAGGATGGCGACGTCGAGCGCGGCGCCGGCGAGGTCGGCGAGGCCCGACGCGACGGTGTCGACGGCCTCGATCGCGTCGGGGCGGGTCAGGTCGTACACGGCGATCGCCGCGAGGAGCCGCCGGTACCGCACGCGGATCGCGGCCGCGGCCGCCTCGAGGTACCGGGCGGCCGGCACCTCGACCTCGTCGAGGGCCTGCAGCAGCACGGCGCGCGCCTCGTCGGTGCCGAACGGCGCCATGGGCACCTGCTGCAGCACGGCGAGCTCGCGCGGATGCCGCGCCAGCACGTCGGCGGAGGCCCGCGACGCGCCGAGCAGTCGCGCCATGCGCTCCGCGGAGCCCCGGTGTGCGAGCACCGCCGAGACGTCGTCGGGCGCGCGCTCCTGCAGGCGCAGGGTCGCGCTCAGGGCCTCGTCGGGGTCGCCCGCGTGCGCGAACGCCTCGAGCAGCGCGTCGTCGTCGAGGCCCGTCGCCGAGGCGAGTGCCTCGAGTCCGGCCGCGGCGCGGTCGAGGTCGTCGAAGCCCGCGCGTGCGAGCCGGCCGAGGGTCTGGGCCTGGCGAGACATCCGCGACCGGTCAGAGGATCTCGAGGTTGCGCTGCAGCTCGAACGTCGTGACCTGCGAACGGTAGTCGCGCCACTCGGAGCGCTTGTTCGCGAGCACGTAGTTGAAGACCTGCTCGCCGAGCGTCTCGGCGACGAGCTCCGACTCCTCCATGTACTCGATCGCGTGGTCGAGGCTCGCGGGCAGCGGGTGGTAGCCCAACGCGCGGCGCTCGCTGTCGGTGAGGGCCCACACGTCGTCCTCCGCCTCCTGCGGCAGGTCGTAGCCCTCCTCGATGCCCTTCATGCCCGCCGCGAGCAGCAGCGAGAACGCCAGGTAGGGGTTGGCGGCCGAGTCGATCGCGCGGTACTCGACGCGGGCGCTCTGGCCCTTGTTGGGCTTGTACAACGGCACGCGCACGAGCGCGGAGCGGTTGTTGTGGCCCCAGCAGATGAAGCTCGGCGCCTCGTCGCCGCCCCAGAGGCGCTTGTACGAGTTCACGAACTGGTTCGTGACCGCCGAGATCTCGTTGGCGTGGCGCAGGAGGCCGGCGATGAACTGGCGGCCGATCTTCGAGAGCTGGTACTGCGCGCCGGGCTCGTAGAACGCGTTGGTGTCGCCCTCGAACAGCGAGAGGTGCGTGTGCATGCCGCTGCCGGGATACTGCGAGAACGGCTTCGGCATGAACGTCGCGTAGACGCCCTGCTCGATGGCGACCTCCTTCACGACGGTGCGGAAGGTCATGATGTTGTCGGCCGTGGTGAGCGCATCGGCATAGCGCAGGTCGATCTCGTTCTGGCCGGGACCCGCCTCGTGGTGGCTGAACTCGACCGAGATGCCGAGGTCCTCGAGCATGCGGACGCTGCGACGGCGGAAGTCGTGCGCCGTGCCGCCCGGGACGTTGTCGAAGTAGCCGGCCGAGTCGACGGGCACGGGGCCCTCCTCGCCGTACTTCGACGAGCGCAGGAGGTAGAACTCGATCTCGGGGTGCGTGTAGAAGGTGAACCCGCGGTCGGCGGCGCGTGCGAGGGTGCGCTTGAGCACGTTGCGGGGGTCGGCGACGGCGGGCTCGCCGTCGGGCGTCGTGATGTCGCAGAACATGCGCGCGGTGGGATCGATGTCGCCCCGCCACGGGAGCGTCTGGAACGTCGTCGGGTCGGGGAAGGCCAGCAGGTCGGACTCGAACGTGCGGCTCAGGCCCTCGATCGCGGATCCGTCGAACCCGATGCCCTCGGTGAACGCCCCTTCGACCTCCGCGGGTGCGATCGCCACCGATTTCAGGGTGCCGACCACGTCGGTGAACCAGAGCCGTACGAACTTGACTCCTCGTTCCTCGATGGTCCGGAGAACGAAGTCGCGCTGCTTATCCATCCACACCCTCTCTCGCACCTCTCAGGGTAGCGGCTCGGGGCCGGGCGAGACGCCGGGCACGGATGCCGCGTGTGCCAGACTGGCGACATGTCAGAGCAGCCCGTTGACGACGCAGCATCCGCGGCCCAGCCCGTGGCGGAGACGAACCCGTACGGGGGCGCCGCGGCATCCGGAGGACCGAAGCGGGTGCGCACCCGTCACTTCCAGAACGCGAAGCGCGAGGGCATCAAGATCACCGGCCTCACGAGCTACGACATGCTCACGGCGCGCATCTTCGACGAGGCGGGCATCGACTTCCTGCTCGTCGGCGACTCGGCCGGCAACAACGTGCTCGGCTACGACACCACCCTGCGAGTCACGATCGACGACCTCATCCCGCTCACGCGCGCGGTCGCCGGCGCCGTGAAGCGCGCGTTCGTCATCGCCGACATGCCCTTCGGCTCCTACGAGAACGGCCCCGAGGACGCGCTGCACACCGCGGTGCGCTTCATGAAGGAGACCGGCGCGCACGCCGTGAAGCTCGAAGGCGGCGAACGCAGCCACAAGCAGATCCGCCGCATCGTGCAGGCGGGCATCCCGGTCATGGCGCACATCGGCTACACGCCGCAGAGCGAGCACGGCCTGGGCGGACACGTCATCCAGGGCCGCGGCGAGGGCGTGCAGCAGCTGCTCGCCGACGCGAAGGCGGTGCAGGACGCCGGGGCGTTCGCCGTCGTGCTCGAGATGGTGCCCGCGGAGGCGGCCCGCCAGGTGACCGAGATCCTCGAGATCCCCACCATCAGCGTCGGCGCAGGACCCTACACCGACGGGCAGCTGCTCGTCTGGACCGACTGGGCCGGGCTCACGGTCGGACGCGTGCCGAAGTTCGTGAAGCAGTACGCCGACCTGTCGGGCATCCTCGCCAAGGCCGCTCGCGAGTGGCGCGCCGACGTCGAGGCGGGAAGCTACCCGAACGCCGAGCACAGCTACGAGTGACGGATCGGTCCGCTTGGCGGACGCGACGCCCGCCGCCCGCGCGATGCGTAGGAGACGGTGACGCCTCCTACTCCTCGGCGGCCTCCTCCTCGGCCCACTTCGCGCTGTTCGCGCGTAGGATCTCGAGGGCCCGCTCGGCCTCGGCGCGGGTCTCGAACGGACCGACGCGATCGGGCGCCGGCGACACGAAGCCCTGCTCCACCTCGCCCGTCTTCATGTTGTACCAGAACTGGTGCTCGACATCCTGCGCCATAGGGTGATCCTATGCCCAAGGATGCCGCCGGCCACCTCATCCCCGGACGCCTGTCGCCGTCGCGCCAGGTCCCCTCCGGCATCCGCCGTCCCGAGTACGTCGGGCGGCGTGCGCCCGCTCCGAACACGGCCGGCGACCGCTACACGCCCGACGAGGTGGATCGCATCCGTGCCGCCGGGCGGATCGCGGCGCAGGCGATCGACGCCGCGGCATCCGCCATCGCCCCCGGCGTCACGACCGACGAGCTCGACCGCATCGCGCACGAGTACGTCGTCGGGCACGGCGCCTATCCGTCGACATTGGGCTACCGCGGGTACCCGAAGTCGTCGTGCACATCGGTCAACGAGGTGATCTGCCACGGCATCCCCGACGACACCGTGCTCGAGGACGGCGACCTCGTGAACCTCGACGTCACGGCGTTCCTCGACGGCTACCACGGCGACCTCAACCGCACCTTCCTCGTCGGCGAGGCGAGCGAGGAGGCGACGCTGCGCGCGGCACCCGTGCGGTGGCCCCGGGGCGGCAGGTGAACGTGATCGGCCGCGCGATCGAGGCGTATGCGAAGCGGTTCGGGTACGGGGTCGTGCGCGACTACACCGGGCACGGCGTCGGGCGCGCGTTCCACACGGGCCTCGTCATCCCCCACTACGACGCCCCCGAGTTCGACACGGTCATGGAGCCCGGGATGGTGTTCACCATCGAGCCCATGCTCACGCTCGGCACCGTCGAGTGGGACGTGTGGGACGACGACTGGACGGTCGTCACGCGCGATCGGGCGCTCACCGCGCAGTTCGAGCACACGCTCGTGGTGACCGAGCGCGGCGCGGAGATCCTCACGCTCCCGTGAGGCATCGCCCGGCGACGGCGGTCCCGCCCGCCGGGCGCGCGATAGTGTGGCGCCATGGCGACTGACCACGCGATCGGCATCGACATCGGCGGCACGGGCATCAAAGGAGCGGTCGTCGACCTCGGCACCGGCGAGCTCGTCACCGAGCGGTTCAAGGTGAAGACCCCCGAAGGCGGTCGCCCGAAGGACATGCTGCGGGCCACCGAGGAACTCGTCGACCAGATCGACGCCCGGCTCTCGGGCGGCGGCAAGCTCCCGCTCGGCGTGTGCTTCCCCGCGATCGTGAAGCGCGGCTACACGCTCTCGGCCGCGAACATCTCCGACGAGTGGATCGGCCTGCAGGCCGAGGAGCTCTTCGAGCAGTCGCTCGGCCGCGAGATCCACTTCATCAACGACGCGGATGCCGCGGGCTTCGCCGAACTCCGCTACGGCGCGGCTGCCGGGGTCGACGGGCTCGTGATCCTCACCACGCTCGGAACCGGCATCGGCTCGGCACTCATCTACGACGGCGTGCTCGTGCCGAACACGGAGCTCGGGCACCTCGAGATCGACGGGCACGACGCCGAGAAGCGCGCCGCGTACGCCGCCATGGAGCGCGAGTCGCTGAGCTGGGAGAAGTGGGCGAAGCGCCTGCAGCGCTACTACTCGTTCGTGGAGTTCCTGTTCACCCCCGACCTGTTCGTCGTCGGCGGCGGGGTGTCGAAGCACAGCGAGGAGTTCCTGCCGCTGCTCGACCTGAAGACGAAGATCGTCCCCGCCGTGCACCGCAACAACGCCGGCATCCTCGGCGCCGCGGCCCTCGCGACCCGCTGAGGATCGCGGAGCGGCGCCGCGCGACTCGGTGCGAGCGGGCCGGCTGGTACGCCGGGTTCTGTTCACCGGGCGCTTGCGCGACACCGGCTGGACGGCCATCTCTCTCGGAGCTGCGTCGCCGCAGCCCTCCAGCGGCCTACCCGGGAACGGGACGGGCCGCCCCATGGTTCCCTGTCTGGCCTTGCTCCGGACGAGGTTTGCCGAGCCGACCGCGTCACCGCGGTCGCTGGTGGGCTCTTACCCCACCGTTTCACCCTTACCCCGGACTCGCGTCCGTGGCGGTCTGCTTTCTGTGGCACTGTCTCGCGGGTTGCCCCGGGTGGGTGTTACCCACCGTCCTGCCCTGCGGAGCCCGGACGTTCCTCGGCATCCGATCGCTCGGATGACGCGACCGTCTTGCCGACCCGCTCGCCCTCCAAGGCTACAGGTCGCAGCTGGACTCCGGCTCGACGCCGAGAGCCGTCACAAGCCCGATTCGTCGGTGCGCACGAGGATGCGGTCGCACTCGGGGCACTGCAGGACGTCGTCGGGCGCCGCACGCCGCACCTGCTCGAGGTCGGAGCCGGTGAGCGTGATGGTGCAGCCGCTGCAGGTGCGCTGACGCAGGAGCGCCGCGCCCACTCCCCCGCCGCGGAGGCGACGCTGCTCGTAGAACGTGAGGAGCTCCGCGGGCACGCCGCCGGCGACGACGGCCCGGTCGCGCTCGGCCGCGTCGCGCTCGGTGCCGAGTCCGGATGCCGCCTCGTCGCGCTCGGCCTCGAGGGCGGCCGCTTCGGCGGCGATGGTCGCGCGCTCGGCGTCGATGCCGGCGACGGCGGCCTCGGCCGTCTCGACCTTCTCCATGACGGCGAGCTCCTGGTCCTCGAGGTCGGAGAGCCGTCGGGCGAGCGAGGCGAGCTCGGACTCGAGCGCGGCGACGTCCTTCGTCGACGACGTGTGCTGCAGCCGGTCGCCGTCGCGGGCGATGCGCGCCTCGACCATGGCGACGTCGGACTCCAGCCGCTTCAGCTCGGCCCGGGCGTCCTCGAGTCCGCCGACCGCCTCCGCGCGGGTGCCGCGCACCGCAGTATCGCGCGTGGCGAGCTCGGCGAGCGGGCCGGCCTGCGGCAGTGCCCCGAGGCGGTGCGCGAGCTGCTGGAGTCGGGTGTCGAGGGACTGCAGCCTGAGCAGTTCCTGCTGGTCGGCGGGGCTGGCCTTCACGTGGTGCTCCTCGTGGGGGACGGTGCGGGAGTGGTCATCATTGCACGACCTGGAAGTCCCATGGGTCGGTGCGGAGCTCGCTCACGCGGACGTCGAGCTCGGGGTGGGCATCGCGGAGCTCCGCGGCGGCGGCCTCGAGCCAGAGCCACTCGCTCGCCCAGTGGGACACGTCGATGAGCGCCGGTCCTCCGCCGATGAGCGCCTGCTCGCGCGCCTCCGAGGCCGGATGGTGCCGGAGGTCGGCGGTGATGTAGACGTCGGCGCCCCGCACGAGCGGGTCGCCGAGAAGCGAGTCGCCGGCGCCGCCGCAGAGCGCGACGACCTCGACGCGGTCGTCGAAGCCGCCCGCCGCGCGCACGCCCGTGGCCGTGGGCGGCAGGACCTCCGCGAGGACGCGTGCGAGGCGGCCGAGCGTCGTGGGCTCCGCGAGCCGGCCGATGCGCCCGAGCCCGAGCGCGGGGTCGGCGCCGGGGACGATGGGCCGCACGTCGACGAGCCCGAGCCGCGCTGCGAGCACGGCGGAGGTCCCCTGGTCGACGACGTCGGCGTTGGTGTGGGCGGCGACGAGCGCGCACCCGGCGCGGATGAGCCGCGCGAGCAGGGCTCCCTTGTAGCGGTCCTCGGCGATGGACGTGACGCCGCGCAGGAGCAGCGGGTGGTGCGCGATGAGCAGGTCGGCACGGAGGTCGACGGCCTCGTCGACGGTGCCGCCGACGGCGTCCACCGTGAAGAGCACGCGCTCGATCGCGGCCTCGGGATCACCGGTGACGAGGCCCGGGGCATCCCACGGCTCGGCGCCCTCGAGCGGCCACAGCCGATCGATCGTGGTCAAGACCTCGGCGAGAACGACTGGCACGCGCCCCAGCCTAGCGGCGCGGTTCGGCGACATGGCGGGGGCGGGAGCCCCGCGGCATCCGGTGGTGGGCCCTGCCGGGCTCGAACCGACGACATCCACGGTGTAAACGTGGCGCTCTACCAACTGAGCTAAAGGCCCGTGCGGCGCGACGGGCTCGCGCCCGCGCCGCGCGGCGCACGCCCATGCTATCGGAGCGTCCCTAGACTCACGCCCATGGAGGTGGTCGAGCAGCATCCGAGTCGCGCGGCTCAGCCCGAGTACCGCTGGCCGGCGGTCGTGGCGCTGCTCGTGGCGATGGCGCTCTACGCGTTCCTGCCGAACGAGATCTTCGGCGGCCAGCGGTTCGTCCTCGTCGGGGCGGGCGTCGCCTTCCTCGTGACGCTGAGCTTCGTGAACCCCCACCGGCTGCGCAAGCAGACGCGGTGGTACCGCATGGTCTCGGTCGCCTTCGTCGCCCTGCTGGTGCTCATCAACCAGATCGCGCTCGTGATCCTCGTGTACAAGCTCGTCGCCGGCCATCACAACGCCCCCGGGCTGCTGCTCGCGGCGCTGCAGGTCTGGGTCGCGAACGTCATCGGATTCGCGCTGCTGTACTGGGAGCTCGACCGCGGCGGCCCGGTCGTGCGCACCGCGTGGGCCCGCACCGAGATCCCGCCCGCCGACTTCCGCTTCTCGCAGGACGAGGACGAGCAGACGATCGAGGAGGTGGCCAAGGGCTCGGCGGCGCGCGTCGACTGGACACCGCGCTTCGTCGACTACTTCTACAC
>CBFGWW010000060.1:0-13736 GCA_965652625.1 uncultured Agromyces sp. | reverse complement strand
CGACCCCTTGACCCCCAGTCAAGTGCGCTACCAAGCTGCGCCACAGCCCGATGCCGACCGATTCCTCGGAGGCAACTCGACCATCATAGCGGCATCCGGAGGCGTGCTCGTGCACGCCCACGCCTCAAGCGACGCGTCAGGAGAGCCGGGAACCGCCCAGCCGATGCATCGCCGGGACATACCCCGCGCATAGGGTTCGGGCATAGGCTCGGCACGACCCATGCATTCGATCGTCGAATGCCCGCGCCCGCGCGGACCGATCCCCGGAGGACACCTTGCCTGACGCCACGCCCCGCCGCCTCGCCCTGAACATCCCGCTCATCGTGCTGTGGGTCGCCTCGATCGCGGTCGGCGCGATCGGCTATTGGCAGCTGCGCGCGGGCAACGCGGGCCAGGCCGACTTCTACAACACCGGCGGATCCGACTACCTCACCTACCTCGACCTGCAGACGCAGTCCACGGTCGGTGGCATGCTGCTCATCGCCGGCATCGTCGGCGTGCTCGTCGCGCTGGCCGTGCACGCGCGCAACCGCCACGCCTCGGTCGTGGCGCGCGAGGCGCTCGCTGCCGCAGCGCCCGTGGCGTTCGTCGAGGTCGACGAGTTCGACGAGATCGACGATGCGGATGCCGCAGCCGACGTTCCGGCGCGCGACGAAAACGCTGCCGCCGCCGTGCCCGCCGCGGCATCCGCCCGGACCACGAGCGACGAGGCCGCCGAGGCGGCCGAGGCCTCCGCCGCCGTCACCGCGACCGAGACGCCCGGATCCGACGCCGAGCCCGCCCCGGCCGAGATCGACGAGCCCGCGGCATCCGACGCACCCGCCACCGACACCGAGGCAGACCGCCCGAAGTCCTGACCCGCGCGTCGCGACTCGGAGGCGCTCAGAGGTGCTTGCGCACCTCGTCCATGAACGCCTTCGGGTCGTCGACCCAGATGCGCACGGCGGTGATCTCCTGCCGGCCGCCCTTGGGCGGCAGACCGGGCAGGCGCACGACCGTCGGCCGTTCGAGCTCGATCTCGATGACCGTCTCGTCCTGCATCCGGAAGGCGAGTGTGCGCCCGCCGTCGGCCTCGACGATGCGCGGCGACTTCGGCTCTTCGACGCGCTTCACGCGCGCGACCGAGGCGATGTCGTCCCACGCGAGCGGCAGGTCGATCTCGAGGCCCTGCCTGATCCGGATGCCCTCCGTCCCGACGGTGTGCGGCCGCATGAGGTACGCGCAGAGCAGCCCGAACATCCAGGTGACGCCCCAGATCCCGAGGATGAGGAACCCGATGCGCACCGACGGCCCCCGGTGCCCGAGGAGGTCGACGATCGGGATCTCCACCGCCGACAGCACGATGAAGATGATGAGCACGGTCAGCACCGGCTTGTGGTAGCCGAACCCCGCGGCCCCGCGCGGGATCGCCGGGCGACGGGCGATGAACCGCCCGATGTTCGCGTAGATGCTGAGCTCGACGAGGAGCGCACGCTTCAGGAACGACCCGGTGCGCAGCCAGACGGATGCCGCGCCGGGGCGTTGCGTCGTGACGCTCATGCCCCGGCCGCCTCACGCGCGGCCCGCGCGGCGACGTCGGCCTCGACGAGCTCGCGCAGACGCGCCGCGATCGCGTCGACGCCGCGCTCGAGGGCGGGCCGGTCGGCGGGGTCGACGGCGCCGAGCAGGTCGGCGGTGAGCTCGGCGTGCTCGCGCTGCATCTCGCGCATGCGCCGACGGGACTGCGCCGTGAGCGAGACGATCGTGGCCCGTCGGATGGGGCGACCTGGCCACGTGACCCCCGGCCTCGAGCGCGTCGACGAGGCCGGTGATGTTGCGGGCGCTCACCTCGAGGCGCGTGGCGAGGGCCTGCTGCGTCATCGGGCCCGCGTGCGACAGCTCCCAGAGCACACGCACCCGGGCCGGCGTGAGCGACGTGCCCTCGAAGGCCCGTGCCATGTCGTGCTGGAACAGCTCGCCGATCTCGAGGAGGCGATCGAGCACGGTCGGCACGGGGCTCGTCGGCTCGGGCGTCGCGGATGCGGCGGATGCGGCGCGTTCGATGGGTTGGGTGGGCATATCCTGATGCTACTACATCATTACCCAACTTCACGAAATTTGCACCGCCGCGACGGCTCGACGGATGTCGCACGCCCGCGTTACGGTGACGACATGCCCTCAGCCACGACCGACGACCCCCGCACCGCCGAGCTTCGCGTCGTGCCCGCGCAGGAGGCGCCGTTCGCCGATGTCGAAGCCGTCTTCGGCACGAGGGGCGACCCGGCGCACTGCTGGTGCCAGTGGTACAAGATCCCGGGCAGCAACTGGCGATCCGTGGGCGACGAAGCCCTGCGCGGCCGGCTCGAGGAGCAGCTCGCGACCTCCGACACCGGTCCCGGGTTGCTCGCGTACCACGGCGACACGCCCGTCGGCTGGTGCGCCGTCGAGCCTCGGGGCAACCTCGTGCGCCTCCCCCACAGTCGCATCGTCGCGGGCGGCACGCCCGACCCCGACTTCGCCGATCCCGGAATCTGGGCGGTCTCGTGCTTCGTCGTGCCGCGGGCCCACCGCAAACGCGGCGTGGGCGGCGTCCTCGCCGAGGCGGCGGTCGCCTACGCCCGCGACCATGGCGCCCGCGTGCTCGAGGCCTACGCCGTCGATCCGACCGTGCGGGAGAAGATCCCCGCCGCCGAGCTGTTCCACGGCACCGTCGGCATGTTCGAGCGCGCAGGCTTCACCGAGGTCGCCCGACCCAAGCCCGACCGGGCGATCATGCAGCTCCGGCTGCGCGACTGACCGCGAGTCCGCGAGCCCCGACCGCCCGGTCGCGGCGCGCAGCACCCGGCCGTCAGCGCGACGACCACTCCGTCGCGGCGTGCTCGAGGTCGTGCACGACCTTCGTCAGGTGATCGAGCCGGTCGGCGGCCCGCAGGTCGGCGGCCTCGGCGAGCCGCTCGTACGCGTCCATCGGCTCGCCGTCGTGCGCCGCGTGCGCCCCGGCCCGCCGCACGTGCTCCGCGAAGAGCACCTCGTCGCGGTGGTCGCCGAGCACGTCGTGCACGTCCTCTCCCGCCTCCGCGAGAGCACTCGCCCGATCGCCGAAGAGCGCCACCGGCTCCTCGACGACGGCTTCGGCCGCGTAGCGCAGTCGCCGCCCCGCCTTGCGCGCGTCATGCAGCCGGTCGGTGCCGGATGCCGCGTCGACGCGCCGGGCACGGCGGACGGCGCGCTTCGCCTCGCGTGCGAGCAGGCGCCCGAGCTCGTCTCGAGCAGGCTCCTCGGCCAGCGGCGTGCGGGCGGGAGCCTCGAGGAACGCGGCGAGCACCTCGCGGCGGGCGGCGGCCCGCGGCATCCGCTGCCGCTCGACGAGGCGGGCGTGCGCGAGCCGATGGGCCACGACCTCGTCGTCGACCAGTCGCGCGCGCATCGCCGCGATGTCGTCGGAGTCGATCCCCCACTCGTCGATGGCCAGCTGCAGCGCCTCCTCGGCGACCTGCACGCGCACCTCGATGTCGCGCACCGTGCCCAGCTCGTGGCCGAGCTCGCGGAACGAGCGGCGCACCGCCTGCACCACCCCCGGGTCGAAGAGCGGCGCGTAGGCGGCGAGCACGCTGCGCAGGCGCCGCACGTGCGTACGCAGTTGGTGCACCGCGTCGGGCTCGTCGTCGAGCGCCGCCGGTTCGAGCTCCTCCAGCCGAGCTCCGATCGCGCGCACCGCGGCGAGCACCGTCTCGCCGGCGTCCATCCAGGCGAGCTCCGACGCCTGCGACGCAGACCCGCCCACGTCCTCGCGTTCGTCCTCGGCGTCGCCCATGTCGCCATCGTAGGCGCGGGCATCGCGAACCGTCAGTCGACCCCGCCGACGGAGACGCGCTTGATGCGTGCGGTGTGCCCGCGGAGGATCACCACGTCGCCGCGGCGCACCCCGAAGTGCGCAGCGAGGGCGCGGATGACGCCCTCGTTCGCCGCTCCGTCGACGGCGCGTTCGCGCACGTGCACGGTGAGCGAGGCGCCGGGATCCTCGGGCGTCTCATCCACGAACGGGCCGCGCCGGCTGCCCGGCTTCACGCGGACGGTGATCTCCATGGGTCTCCTCCGTGGTGCGATCGCCCCGCCTGCGGAATCCCCCGGTGGCCTGCAGCGATGCTACCGCTGGCGACGCTCGCGCACGCGCATGTTCAGCACGATCGGCGAGCCCTCGAAGCCGTAGATCTCGCGCAGGCGCCGCTGGATGAACCGGCGGTAGCCCGGGTCGAGGAACCCGGTCGTGAAGAGCACGAATGTCGGCGGACGCGTCGCCGCCTGCGTGCCGAACAGGATGCGCGGCTGCTTGCCGCCGCGAACGGGGTGCGGATGCTCCTGCGTGAGCTCGGTGAGGAAGGCGTTGAACTTGCCCGTCGGGATGCGCGTGTCCCAGGATTCGAGCGCGATCTCGAGCGCGGGCACGAGCTTCTCGAGGTGCCGCCCGGTCTTCGCCGAGATGTTGACGCGCGGCGCCCAGGACACGTGGTGCAGGTCCTGCTCGATCTCGCGCTCGAGGTACCGGCGACGGTCGTCGTCGAGCAGGTCCCACTTGTTGTAGGCGAGCACGAGCGCGCGGCCCGACTCGAGCACGAGGTCGATGATGCGCACGTCCTGCTCGGAGATCGGCTGCGAGACGTCGAGCAGCACGACCGCGACCTCGGCCTTCTCGAGGGCGGCCTGGGTGCGCAGCGAGGCGTAGAAGTCGGCCCCCTGCTGCAGGTGCACGCGACGACGGATGCCGGCGGTGTCCACGAATCGCCAGATCCTGCCGCCCAGCTCGATCTGCTCGTCGACGGGGTCGCGGGTCGTGCCGGCGAGCTCGTTGACGACCACGCGCTCCTCGCCCGCGGCCTTGTTGAGCAGGCTCGACTTGCCCACGTTGGGGCGGCCGAGGATGGCGACCCGGCGGGGGCCGCCGAACTCCTCCTTGGCCACCGCGGAGACCTGCGGCAGGACCTTGAAGACCTCGTCGAGCAGGTCGGCGACGCCGCGGCCGTGCAGCGCCGACACCGGGTAGGGCTCGCCCAGCCCAAGGTTCCAGAGGGCGGCGGCCTCGGGCTCCTGGCGCGCGTCGTCGACCTTGTTCGCCACGAGGAAGACGGGCTTCTTCGTCTTGCGCAGCAGCCGCACGACGTGCTCGTCGGTCGCGGTGGCGCCGACCATGGCGTCGACGACGAACAGCACGACGTCGGACAGGTCGATCGCGACCTCGGCCTGCGCCGCGACCGAGGCGTCGATGCCGCGGGCGTCGGGCTCCCACCCGCCGGTGTCGACGAGCGTGAAGCGCCGGTCGAGCCACTCGCCCTTGTACGAGACGCGGTCGCGCGTGACGCCGGGCGTGTCCTCGACGACGGCCTCGCGGCGGCCGAGGATGCGGTTCACGAGGGCGGACTTGCCGACGTTGGGACGGCCGACGATCGCGATGACGGGGAGCGCCGGGAGGTAGCGGATGCCCTCCTCGCCCTCCTCCGAGATCTCGAGCACCTCGAGGTCGTCCTCGTCGAGCTCGTAGTCGGAGAGGCCCGACCGCAGCGCGGCGGCGCGCTGCTCGGCGAGGTCCTCGTCGACGTCGGCGAGCCGCTCGGCGAGGTCGTCGTCGGCGATGGAATCGTCGTCGTACTCGTCGCGCTGGTCGGTCATGGTGCCTCCTCGGAAGTCTGGTTGCGCCGGGCTCCGGCCCGTCGCGGCGCTAGCGCACCGCCTCGGGCTGCGCGGCCCGGATCACGCCGATCACGGCCTCGACCGTCTGGTCGAAGTCGAGCTCGGTCGAGTCGACGGTCGTCACGCCGTCGGCGGCGGTCATGAAGTCGACCACCTTCGCGTCGGCCTCGTCGCGCCGGCGCAGCTGCTCCCCCGTGTACTCGGCCGGAACGTCGACGAGCTCGGCGGAGCGCCTCGCAATTCTAACCTCCTCCGACGCGGTGAGCAGGATCCGCACGGGCGCATCGGGTGCGACGACCGTGGTGATGTCGCGTCCTTCGACGACGATGCCCGGATGCCGCTCGTCGGCCATGATGCCGCGGAACAGCTCGATGAGGTGCGAGCGCACCTCGGGCACCTTGGCGACGCGGCTCACGATCGCCGAGATGTGCGGCTCGCGGA
The DNA here is from genome assembly GCA_965652625.1 of uncultured Agromyces sp. Taxonomy (GTDB): domain Bacteria; phylum Actinomycetota; class Actinomycetes; order Actinomycetales; family Microbacteriaceae; genus Agromyces. Next base: position 7,631 of record CBFGWW010000060.1, on the reverse strand, counting down.
TCGCGGTCGTCACGTCGACCTCGCCGACGTGCACCGCGTAGCCGGCCGGGTCGGTGCCGATGCGGTAGGCGAAGCTCGGCAGGCTCGAGACGACGGATGCCGCGTCGTCGGTGTCGATCCCGGATGCCTCTGCGTGCCAGGCGAGCGCACGGTAGGCGGCGCCCGTGTCGAGGAAGCCGTAGCCCAGCTGGCGGGCGACCTCCTTGGAGACGCTCGACTTGCCGCTGCCGGCGGGCCCGTCGACGGCGACGACGAGGGGAATGACGGGGGTGTGGGTCACGTTCATCCTGCGATCCGCCAGCCGCGCTCGGCCAGCTCGTTGGTGAGTCGGTCGGCCGCCTCGGGAAGCACGGCGATCTCGGCGAGGCCGACCTGCCGGCCGGGCGAGTGCTCGAGCCGGAGGTCTTCCAGGTTGACGCCGATCTCGCCGATCTCGGCCAGGAGGCGCGCAAGCTGCCCCGGGCGGTCGTCGACCATGACGACGACGGTCGTGAACCGCTTGTCGGTGCCGTGCTTGCCGGGCAGGCGTTCGACGCCGGTGTTGCCGCCGGTCAGCTCCTCCGCCACGCGACGTCGGGCACCGGGTGCGGCGGGATCGTCGAGCGCGTCGATGAAGCGGTCGAGGTCCTCGCGGTAGGCCAAGAGGATGTCGCGCACCGGCGCGGCGTTCGCGCCGAGGATCTGCACCCACAGGTCGGGATCGCTCGCCGCGATGCGGGTGACGTCGCGGACGCCTTGGCCGGCGAGACCGAGGGCGGCGTTCGGCGCCTCGATGAAGCGCCGCGCCATGATGCTCGAGACCACCTGCGGCACGTGGGAGATGAGGGCGACACCGCGGTCGTGCTCGTCGGGCGTCATCTCCACGAGGGTCGCGCCGAGGTCGAGGATGAGGTCGTCGATCGCGCTCGCGCGCCGGTAGCTGATCTCGTCGTGCGCGGCGACCACCCATGGCCGGCCGGCGAAGAGGTCGGCCCGCGCGGCCAGGGGTCCGCCGCGCTCCCGGCCCGCGAGCGGGTGCGAGCCGATGTACCGCGAGACGTCGGCGCCGGCTTCGACGAGCTCGTCGAGGATGCCGGCCTTCACGCTCGCGACATCCGTCACGATCGCCTCGGGGAACGCCGCCAGCTCGGCGGCGACGACCGACGCCGTGACGTCGGGCGGCACCGCGACCACGATGAGCTGCGGGGCGTCGTCGGGCTGCGCCCGCCGGCCCGCGCCGAGGTCGACGGCGATGGCGACGTGCGTGGGCGACGCGTCGGCGAGGATGACGTCGATGCCGCGAGCGCGCAGGCCGAGCGCCACGCTCGTGCCGAGCAGGCCGGCGCCGACGACGCGCACGGGCCCGACCAGGCGTGATTCGACCACGTCAGCGCTTCCCCTTCCGGCCGGCGTCCGCCGCACGGGAGAGGGTGAGGAGCTGGCCGAGTTCCACCTTAGTCAACTCGCGCATGGCGCCCGATCGCAGGGTGCCGAGGTTGAGCGGCCCGAAGCTGCGCCGCACGAGGTCGACCACCGGATGCCCCACCGCGTCGAGCATGCGCCGCACGATGCGGTTCCGCCCGGAGTGCAGCGTGAGCTCCACCATCGTGTGGCGCGCGTCACCCTGCGCCTGCAGGATCCGCGCGCGGTCGGCGTGGATGGGGCCGTCGTCGAGCTCGATGCCCGTCTTCAACCGCTGCAGCGTCGCCGGGGTCACGCGGCCGCGCACCTTCGCGATGTACGTCTTCTCGACGCCGAACGACGGGTGCGCGAGCACGTGCGCGAGCTCGCCGTCGTTCGTGAGCAGCAGCAGGCCGCTCGTCTCGGCGTCGAGCCGACCCACGTTGTAGACGCGCTCGTCGAGGTCCTTCGTGAACCGCGTGAGGTCGGGGCGTCCCTGCTCGTCGCGCATCGACGACACGACGCCGCGCGGCTTGTTGAGCATGTAGTACCGCTTCGCGGTGTCGAGCTGCACGGCGACGCCGTCGACGGCGACGAGGTCGGTCGCCGGGTCGATGCGCGAGCCGAGCTCCGTCACGACGCGGCCGTTGACCTCGACGCGGCCCTCGACGATGAGCTGCTCCGACACGCGGCGGCTCGCGACCCCGGCGGCGGCGAGCACCTTCTGCAGGCGCTGTCCTTCACCGGCCGGCAGGCGTGCGCCGCCCTCGACGCCGTCACTCCGCTCGCCCGGCTCCCGGTCAGTCACGATCGAACCCCTCCTGGCCGTCGTCGAGCAGCGGCGAGATGTGCGGCAGCTCGTCGAGCGAGTTGATGCCGAGGTTGGTGAGCAGCAGGTCGGTCGTGCCGTAGAGGATGGCCCCGGTCTCGGCATCGGTCGCGACCTCGGTGATGAGGCCGCGGCCGAGCAGCGTGCGCACGACCGAGTCGACGTTCACCGCGCGGATCGACGCGATCGACGACCGCGAGATCGGCTGCTTGTACGCGATGACCGAGAGCGTCTCGAGCGCCGCCTGCGACAGCCGGGTCGACGACTGGGTCAGCACGAAGTCCGCCACGAGCGCGTCGTACTCCTCGCGCACGTAGAAGCGCCAGCCGCCGCCGACCTCCCGCAGCTCGAAGCCGCGACGGATGCCGCGAGCGGCACGCTCCTCGTCGGCCACGTCGGTGCGCGGCTCCCCCGACGAGCCCTCGCCGTCGTAGTCCGCCCGCAGGCGCGCGATCGCCGCGCGGATCTCCGCCACCGGACGCGCGACCGCCGCCGCGAGCGTCACGACGCTGAGCGGCTCGTCGGCGATGAACAGGATCGCCTCGAGCGCGCGGTCGAGGTCGAGGCGCGGCTGTCCGGGCACGTCGAGCGGCGTCACGATCGACAGCTCGGGGCCCTCCGTCGCGGCATCCGTCGTGCTCGTGGCATCCGTGTCATTCGTCATAGTCGGCCCCCAGGCTCTCGAGGTTGGCGTCGTCCCACGTCTCGGCCGCCCAGTGCAGCGTGAGCTCGCCGAGCGGCTCGACCTGATCGAAGCCGATCGCGGAGTGGCGGTAGAGCTCGAGCACGGCGAGGAAGCGGGCGACGATCACGCCCGGCTGGCCGATGCCGGCGATGAGCTCGCGGAAGGTCACGGCGTCGCCGCGTCGCAGCACCGCGACGACATGGGCCGCCTGCTCGCGGATGGACACGAGCGGCGCGTGCAGGTGGTCGAGCCCGACCGTGGGGAGCTCGCGCGGCGTGAGCGCGAGGGTCGCGAGTGCCGCGAAGTCCTCGAGCGTGAGCGTCCATCGCAGCTCGGGCTCGCGCTGGCGGAACCGCTCCTCGAGCCGCACGGTGCGCGCGTGGCGCCGCGACTCCGCCTCGAGGTGCCCCGCGAACCAGCGCGACGCCTCCTTGAAGGCGCGGTACTGCAGCAGGCGCGCGAAGAGCAGGTCGCGGGCCTCGAGCAGCGCCACGTCCTCGGCGTCGACGAGCTCGCCCTGCGGCAGCAGGCCGGCCACCTTCAGGTCGAGCAGCGTGGCGGCGACGACGAGGAACTCCGAGGCGCGGTCGAGCTCCTCCTCGGAGTCGAGGCCGCGCAGGTACGAGATGAACTCGTCGGTCACGGCCGACAGCGACACCTCGGTGATGTCGAGCTCGTGCTTGGCGATGAGCGAGAGCAGCAGGTCGAAGGGTCCCTCGAAGTTCGAGAGCGCCACCCGGAAACCGGGGTCGGATGCGTCGACCGGCGTATCTCCGGCCACGGGCGCCCCGGCGCCATCGACCACGGCGTCCTCCGCCGGCGCCGTCGCGCCGGTCACGCGCTCCCCCGAAGCCGGCTCGGCCTCAGGCGACCGCGCCACGGAACACCAGCTCCCTCGCGAGCTGCCGGTACGCCCGCGACGCCTGGTGGTCGGGGGCGAACTCGGTGATCGGGGTCGCGGCGACGGTCGCGTCGGGGAACTTCACCGTGCGCGTGATGACGGTCTCGAGCACCTTGTCGCCGAACGCGTCGACGACGCGCTCGAGCACCTCGCGCGAGTGGAGGGTTCGCGCGTCGTACATGGTCGCGAGGATGCCGTCGAGCTCGATCGCGGGGTTGAGGCGGTCGCGCACCTTGTCGATCGTCTCGATGAGCAGCGCGACGCCGCGCAGCGCGAAGTACTCGCACTCGAGCGGGATGACCACGCCGTGGCTCGCGGTGAGCGCGTTCACCGTGAGCAGCCCGAGCGAGGGCTGGCAGTCGATGAGGATGACGTCGTAGTCGGGCGCGACGCGACGCAGCACGCTCGCGAGGATCTGCTCGCGCGCGACCTCGGTGACGAGGTGCACCTCGGCGGCCGACAGGTCGATGTTCGCCGGGATCACGTCGAGCCCGTCGAGGCCGGTGTGCTGGATCGCGTCCGCGGGATCGATGCCACGCGAGAGCAGCAGGTCGTAGATCGTGGGCACGTCGTGCGTCTGGACGCCGAGCCCGGCCGAGAGCGCGCCCTGCGGGTCGAAGTCGACGGCGAGCACCCGGCGACCGTACTCGGCGAGCGTCGCGCCGAGGTTGATGGTGGTCGTGGTCTTGCCGACGCCGCCCTTCTGGTTGCAGAGCGCGAGGATGCGGGCGGGCCCGTGCGAGCGCAGTCGCTTCGGCTCGGGGAAGTCGCGAAGGGGACGCCCGGTCGGACCGACCTCCGGCTCCAGCGAAAGGACTCCGTCCGCCGGGTCGTGCGTCTGGTGGGTCACGTCTGGTCTCTCTCCTGCGTCCTGCGAGCCGGCTCCGGTCCGAGCGCTTGGTCGATTCTAGCGAGCACGAGGGTGCGCAGCCGTGTACATCTCCCGGAGTGTATCGGCTGTGACGAGCGTGTAGATCTGGGTCGTCGCGACCGACGAATGGCCGAGCAGCTCCTGCACCACGCGCACGTCGGCGCCGCCCTCGAGCAGATGCGTCGCGAACGAGTGGCGCAGGGTGTGGGGCGACACGGATGCCCCGAGCCCCGCGTGCTCGGCCGCGCGGTGGATGACGTCCCACGCCGCCTGTCGCGACATCCGTCGACCGCGCAGGCCGAGGAACAGGGCAGGCGTCGCCGGGCCCCGCGCCGACAGCGTCGGACGCGCGCGCACGAGGTACGCGTCGATCGCGCGGCGGGCGTACGAGCCGAGCGGCACGACGCGCTGCTTGCCGCCCTTGCCGAACAGGCGCACGACCTCGTCGTCGACGAGGTCGTCGACGTTGAGCGAGACCGCCTCGGAGACGCGCGCGCCCGTCGCGTAGAGCAGCTCGAGCAGCGCCGCGTCCCGCAGCTGGTGCAGCTCCTCGCCGCCGGCCGCGGCGATGAGCGCCTCGACGTCCTCGACGGGGATGGCCTTGGGCAGGCGCATGGGCAGCTTCGGCGGGCGCAGCTCCTTCGACGCATCCGTGGCGATCGCGCCCTCGTCGGCCAGGAAGCGGTGCACGCCGCGCACGGCGGAGAGCACGCGCGCGATCGACGACGTGGCGAGGGGCGGCTGCCGCTCCGCGCCGAGGAAGCGCACGAAGTCCGCGAGGTCCTGCTCGGTCACCGAACCGGGCCCGTCGAAGCCGTGCGCGGCGAGCCAATCCGCGTAGATCGCCAGGTCGCGACCGTACGAGGTGACGGTGTTCCGGGCGAGGCCGCGCTCGACCGCGAGGTGCCGGAGGTACCCGGCGGTCCACGCGGCATCCGTCATCGGGGTGCGGGCTCCCCGCGTGGGGTGGAGCGTCCGGGCCACGCGGCGTCGGCCGGCGCGAGCCCGGACCACCCGCGGGCGCGCGCGACCTGCGCGGCGAGCACGCCGATCACGAGCGTGGGGTTCTGCACGCGCCGCTCGAGCACGGCATCGACGCACGCGTCGAGGTCGAGCCAGCGCGTCTCCATGTGCGCCTCCTCCTCCTCGCGTGCGAAGGGCTCGTCGGTCGCCGTGAGGCCGCGCGCCAGGTAGACGCGGATCGCCTCGTCGCTGCTGCCCGGTGACGAGAAGAAGTCGGTGAGCACCGCCCAGTCGGATGCCGCGAGGTCCCCCTCCTCGGCCAGCTCGCGCTGCGCCGCGGCGAGCGGGTCCTCGCCGGGCACGTCGAGCAGGCCCGCGGGGATCTCCCAGTCGCGCGTGCGGATCGGGTGCCGGTACTGGCAGATGAGGAAGACGCGATCGTCGTCGTCGAGGGCGAGCACGGCGACCGCACCGGGGTGGTCGACGTACTCCCGCACCATGGTGCCATCACCCAGCTCGACGACGTCGCGCCGGAGGTCCCAGACGCGGCCCTCGTAGACCTGCTCGCTCGAGTGCACCGGCTGTGCGGCCGGTTCGTCGGCGATCGGGGGGAGGTCGGCCGGCAGGTGGTCGGTCGACGAGAGGTCAGCCATTGGCGACGTCGAACAGCAGGCTCGCCTGCTGCCGCTCGAGGGCCGCTCCCACGAGCCCGCGGAAGAGCGGGTGCGCGTCGTTCGGGCGGCTGCGGAGCTCGGGGTGCGCCTGCGTGCCCACGTAGAAGGGGTGCACGTCGCGCGGCAGCTCGACGAACTCGACGAGGTTGCGGTCGGGCGACAGGCCCGAGAACACGAGCCCGGCGTCGGCGATGCGGTCACGGAAGCCGTTGTTCACCTCGTAGCGGTGGCGGTGCCGCTCGCTCACCTCGGTGCTGCCGTAGAGATCGGCCGCGATCGAGCCGCCGGCGAGCCTGGCCGGGTAGAGGCCGAGGCGCATGGTGCCGCCGAGGTCGCCGCCGGCGATGATCTCGACCTGCTCCTCCATGGTCGCGATGACCGGGAACTCGGTGTCGGGGTCGAACTCGCTCGACGACGCGCCGTGCAGGCCGACGACGTTGCGCGAGTACTCGATGACCATGCACTGCAGGCCGAGGCAGAGCCCGAGCGCGGGGATGCCGTTCTCGCGGGCGAAGCGGAGCGCCCCGAGCTTGCCCTCGATGCCGCGCACACCGAACCCGCCGGGGACGCAGATGCCGTCGAGGTGCGCGAGGTGCTTCTGCGCGCCCTCGGGCGTGCGGCACTCGTCGGACGGGATCCACTCGATGTTGACCTTGGTGTCGTTCGCGAACCCGCCGGCGCGCAGCGCCTCGGTGACCGAGAGGTACGCGTCGGGCAGGTCGATGTACTTGCCGACGAGGCCGATGGTGACCTCGTGCTTCGGGTCGTGCACGACCTCGAGCAGCTCGCGCCACCCCGACCAGTCGACGTCGTCGGCCTTGCCGTCGAGGCCGAGCGACTCGATGATGTAGGCGTCGAGGCCCTGGTCGTGCAGCATCGTGGGGATGTCGTAGATCGACGGCACGTCGACCGCGTTCACCACCGCGGCCTCGTCGACGTCGCACATGAGCGCGATCTTGCGCTTGTTCGCGTCGGTCACCGGGCGGTCGCTGCGGAGCACGAGCGCGTCGGGCTGGATGCCGATGGAGCGGAGCGCGGCGACCGAGTGCTGCGTGGGCTTGGTCTTCTGCTCCCCCGACGCGCCCATGAAGGGCACGAGCGAGACGTGCACGAAGAACACGTTCTTTCGACCGAGCTCGTGGCGCACCTGGCGCGCGGACTCGATGAACGGCTGCGACTCGATGTCGCCGACCGTGCCGCCGATCTCGGTGATGATCACGTCGGGCTTGGGCGTCTCGGTGGACTGCAGCCGCATGCGGCGCTTGATCTCGTCGGTGATGTGCGGGATGACCTGCACGGTGTCGCCGAGGTACTCGCCGCGCCGCTCC
>CBFGWW010000059.1:0-13948 GCA_965652625.1 uncultured Agromyces sp. | reverse complement strand
AGACCCTCGAGGCCACCTTCGACCACGGCGAGATCCGCGGCGACACCGTCACCGGATCCTACGCCGAGGCCCGCGCGGTGCTCGATGCGCTCGCCGCGGTCGGTGTCGACTACGACGACGTCACCGCCCTGCTCGAGCGTGAGGGCGTGGAGAAGTTCATCGTGTCCTGGCACGAGCTGCTCGACACCGTCCGCACCGCACTGGAGGCGGCCCGATGAGCTTCCGCATCTCGGTCAGCGGCGCGGCCGCCGACGCCGTGCGCCGCACCGTGCCGGGCCTCGTGTCCGACCTCGTCGCCAGCGGCATCACCGCGCAGGACCCCGAGCTCTGGGGCCCCGCGGCCGAGGAGGAGGCGTCGAAGCGCCTCGGCTGGACCGAGGCGGTCGCGGTGTCGCGCCCACTCGTGCCCGAGATCGAGGCGCTCCGCGAGCAGCTCGAGGCCGACGGCGTCACGCACATCGTGCTGGCGGGCATGGGCGGCTCCTCCCTCGCGCCCGAGGTCATCACGCGCACCGCGCGCGTCGAGCTCACGGTGCTCGACTCGACCGAGCCCGGCCAGGTGCGCGCGGCGCTCGCCGACCGCCTCGCCGAGTCGGCCCTCGTCGTCTCGTCGAAGTCGGGCTCGACCGCCGAGACCGACAGCCAGAGACGGGTCTACGAGCAGGCGTTCCGCGATGCCGGCATCGACCCGACGAAGCGCATCGTCGTCGTGACCGACCCCGGCTCGCCGCTCGACGAGTCGGCCCGGGCCGCCGGCTACCGCGTCTTCAACGCCGACCCGAACGTGGGCGGCCGCTACTCCGCGCTGACCGCGTTCGGCCTCGTGCCCTCCGGCCTCGCGGGCGTCGACATCGCCGAGGTCCTCGACGAGGCAGAGACGATCGAACTCTCGCTCGCGATCGACAGCCCCGAGAACCCGGGCCTCGTGCTCGGCGCCGCCATCGCGGCCACCGCGCCGCTGCGCGACAAGCTCGCGATCGTGGCCGACGGCACCCACATCGTCGGCTTCGCCGACTGGGCCGAGCAGCTCATCGCCGAGTCCACGGGCAAGGAGGGCACCGGCATCCTGCCCGTCGTGCTCGAGGTGAACTCGCCCGAGCTCAGCGCCGACCTCCCCGACGTGCAGGTCGTCCGCCTCGTCGACGACGCGGGCGACGAGATCTTCCGCAACGACACCCACGGGGAGATCCGCGTCTCGGGCACGCTCGGCGCGCAGCTGCTCGTCTGGGAGTACGCGACCGCTGTCGCCGGGCGCCTGCTCGGCATCAACCCGTTCGACCAGCCCGACGTGGAGTCGGCGAAGATCGCCGCCCGCGGCCTGCTCGACGCGCGGCCCGAACCCGCTCCCGCGGCGTTCGTCGCCGACGGCATCGAGGTCCGCGGCACGCCCGAGGTCATCGGCGCGTCGAGCGACCTCGCCTCGGCCATCGAGGTGCTGCTCGAGGAGCTGCCCGCGAACGGCTACCTGTCGGTCCAGGCCTACGTCGACCGCGTCGCGCACCCCGAGGTCGCCCGCATCCGCGATCTGCTCGCGGCACGCGCCGGACGCCCGGTCACCTTCGGCTGGGGACCGCGCTTCCTGCACTCGACCGGCCAGTTCCACAAGGGCGGTCCCGCGGTCGGCGTGTTCCTGCAGATCACGGAGCAGCCCGCGGAGGACCTCGAGATCCCCGATCGACCGTTCACGTTCGGCGAGCTCATCGCCGCGCAGGCGTCGGGCGACGCGAGCGTGCTCGCCGACCACGGCCGCCCGGTGCTCACGCTGACGCTGACGGACCCCGCCGCGAACCTCGCGACGCTGTTCGACGCGGTCGGCTGATCCAAGGGAGGATCCGCATTGGCTCCGGCAGAGATCTCCGCGCAGCACAACCCGCTGCGCTCCCCCAAGGACTACCGCCTCAACCGGATCGCCGGCCCCTCGAGCCTCATCATCTTCGGGGTGACCGGCGACCTCTCGCGCAAGAAGCTCATGCCGGCGGTCTACGACCTCGCGAACCGGGGGCTCCTGCCGCCAGGATTCGCGCTGGTCGGGTTCGCGCGCCGCGACTGGGCGGACGAGGACTTCGAGCGCGTCGTGCACGACTCGGTGCAGCAGTACGCCCGCACCGAGTTCCGTGAGGACGTCTGGAAGCAGCTCGCCCGCGGCATCCGCTTCGTGCAGGGCGACTTCGACGACGACGCGGCCTTCGACCGCCTGCGCACCGTCGTCGAGGAGCTCGACCGCGAACGCGGCACGATGGGCAACCACGCGTTCTACCTGTCGATCCCGCCCAAGTCGTTCCCGCTGGTGACCGAGCAGCTCAAGCGCTCGGGCCTCACCGAGCAGAAGGACGGCCAATGGCGACGCGTCGTCATCGAGAAGCCGTTCGGCAGCGACCTGAAGTCGGCGCGCGAGCTGAACGACGTCGTCGCCTCAGTGTTCCCGCCCGACGCGGTGTTCCGCATCGACCACTATCTCGGCAAGGAGACCGTCCAGAACATCCTGGCGCTCCGGTTCGCGAACCAGCTCTACGAGCCCATCTGGAACGCGAACTACGTCGACCACGTGCAGGTCACCATGGCGGAGGACATCGGCGTGGGCGGCCGCGCCGGGTACTACGACGGCATCGGCGCTGCGCGCGACGTCATCCAGAACCACCTCCTGCAACTGCTCGCGCTCACCGCCATGGAGGAGCCGATCTCGTTCGACGCCGCCGACCTGCGCGCCGAGAAGGAGAAGATCCTCGCGGCCGTGCGGCTGCCCGACGACCTGGCGACGGGCACCGCCCGCGGCCAGTACTCGGGCGGCTGGCAGGGCGGCGAGAAGGTCGTGGGCTTCCTCGACGAGGAGGGCATGAACCCCCACTCGACGACCGAGACGTACGCGGCCATGAAGCTGCTCATCGGCACCCGCCGGTGGGCGGGCGTGCCGTTCTACCTCCGTGCGGGCAAGCGCCTCGGCCGTCGTGTCACCGAGATCGCGGTCGTCTTCAAGCGCGCGCCCCAGCAGGTGTTCGCCGACAGCCAGACCTCCGAACTCGGCCAGAACGCCCTCGTGATCCGGGTGCAGCCCGATGAGGGCGTCACCATCCGGTTCGGCTCGAAGGTGCCGGGCGCCGGCATGCAGGTGCGCGACGTCACGATGGACTTCGGCTACGGCCACGCGTTCACGGAGGCGAGCCCCGAGGCCTACGAGCGCCTCATCCTCGACGTGCTGCTCGGCGACCCGCCCCTCTTCCCCCGCCAGGAGGAGGTCGAGCTCTCGTGGAAGATCCTCGACCCGATCGAGGAGTTCTGGGACACGCAGGGCCAGCCCGAGCAGTACCGCCCCGGCACCTGGGGACCGAGCTCGGCCGACGAGCTCCTGCACCGCGACGGACGAAGCTGGAGGCGCCCGTGATCGTCGAACTGCCCGACACGACGACGAGCCAGGTCTCCAAGACGCTCGTCAAGATCCGCGAGGAGGGCGGCGTCGTCGCCCTCGGCCGCGTGCTCACCCTCGTCATCGCCACCGCACCCGGCAGCGAGGAGGAGGCGATCGAGGCCGCGAACGACGCGTCGCGCGAGCATCCGATGCGCGTCATCGTGGTCTCGAGCGACCCCGAGGAGGCGCCCGACCTGGATGCCCGCCTCGACGCGGAGATCCGCGTGGGCGGCGACGCCGGCGCGAGCGAGGTCATCGTCCTGCGTGCGCACGGCGACGCCGCACGCGACGAGGAGAGCCTCGTCATGGGCCTGCTCCTGCCCGATGCCCCGGTCGTCACGTGGTGGCCCGGCGCCTCACCCGAGGTGCCCGGACAGTCCCCGCTCGGCCGCATCGCCCACCGCCGAATCACGGATGCCTCGACGAAGCCCGACCCGCAGCACGCGCTGCACGCCTGCGCCACGAGCTACACGCCCGGCGACGCCGACTTCGCGTGGACGCGGCTCACGCTCTGGCGTGCGCAGCTCGCGGCCGTGCTCGACCAGCCGCCGTACGCGCCGATCACGGCCGTGAAGGTCACGGGCGCGATCGACTCGCCGTCGACCACGCTGCTCGCGGCCTGGCTGCACCTGCAGCTCGATGCGCCGACGACCTACGAACTCACGCCCGTCGAGGCCGGGTCGCACGGCATCCACGGGGTGGAGCTCGAGCGCGACGGAGGCACCGTCGAGCTCGTGCGCGACATCCCCGGCGTCGCCACGCTGAACCAGCCCGGCCAGCCGACGCATCATGTCGCGCTGCCGCGCCGCAACCTCCGCGACTGCCTCGCCGACGAACTCCGTCGCCTCGACCCCGACGAGTTGTACGGTGAAGTGATCACGAGCGGCCTCGCGCTGCTCGGCGACGCGGAGGCCGAAGGAGTCCATGCATGACGAATGAGCGGCGGGTGCTCGTCCACCCCGACAAGGCATCGCTGGCGGGATCCGTCGCCGCACGGTTCATCACCAAGATGCTCGACATCCTCGACGAGCAGGCCGTCGCGCACGTCGTGCTCACCGGTGGCTCCATGGGCTCGGCGGTGCTCGAGGCGGTCGCGTCCTCCCCGGCGCGCACGACCATCGACTGGTCGCGCGTGCACTTCTGGTGGGGCGACGAGCGCTGGGTGCCCGCGGGCGACGCCGACCGCAACGACCTGCAGGCGCAGCAGGCGCTGCTCGACGACCTCGACCTCCCCGACGAGAACGTGCACCCGTTCCCGGCGTCCGACGCCGGCCTCGACCTCGACGAGGCGGCGGCGGCCTACGCGGCGGAGCTGTCGGAGCACGGCGTCGACGGGCTCGCGCACCCGATCTTCGACATCACGTTCCTCGGCGTCGGACCCGACGGCCACGTCGCGTCCCTCTTCCCGCACCGCTCGGGCATCCAGGTGACCGACCGCACGGTCATCCCCGTGCGCAACTCCCCCAAGCCACCTCCCGAGCGACTCAGCCTCACGCGGCCGGTGATCAACTCGTCGCAGCGCATCTGGATGGTGCTCGCCGGCGCCGACAAGGCTTCGGCGCTCGGCCTCGCCCTCGCGGGCGCGAGCCGCGACGAGGTGCCCGCCGCCGGCATCAAGGGGCGTCGCCGCACGGTGTTCTTCGTCGACGCCGACGCGGCGGCCGAGGTGCCCGAGTCGCTCATCGCGCGCGACTACTGAACGAGCGGGCGGATGCCGCGAGCACGCTCACCCGCACTCGCACCCGCTCCCCCGAGACACGGAAGGGGCCGGCCATCACGGCCGGCCCCTTCCGCATGTCTGCGGGGCGAGGTCACTCCTGCGGAGCGACCTGCCCACGGCGCGCGCGGAGCTGCGTGAGGGCCTCCTCGAGCAACGCGGCGGCCTCCTCGTCGGTGCGACGCTCCTTCACGTAGGCGAGGTGCGTCTTGTACGGCTCGAGCTTCGACACCGACGGCGGGTTGTCCTTGTCGCGACCGGCCGGCAGCCCCGTGGAGGGGCTGTCGATGATCTCGGGGATCTCCTCCTCGGGCAGGTTCGCCGCGAAGTACCGCACGGTCTCGTTGCCCTGGGCGTCCCAGTAGCTCACGGCGACGCGGTCGGCGTGGAAGCCGCGATCCTGCTCGCCCATCGGGCCCGCGCCCACGCGCGACCCACGGATGGCGCTGTTGCCTGATGCCATGGCGACTCCCCCGTCAGATTCCGGCGTCGAACTTGGTGATGAGTCCGAGCACGACGATGCACGTCACCCACACGAGTCCGAGGATGACGGTGATCCGATTGAGGTTCCGCTCGGCCACGCCGGAGGCGCCGAGGCTGGAGGTGACGCCGCCGCCGAACATGTCGGACAGACCGCCGCCGCGGCCCTTGTGCAGCAGGATGAGCAGCGTCAGCAGGAGGCTCGTGAGCCCGAGCAGCACCTGCAGGACGACCTGGAGAATCTCCACGGTGAACCTTTCCGGGCACGACGCAGGGTGTCGTGCCGACAATCGAGTATAGCCGCACCCGCGACCGGGCCGATCTGACCCGCCGTCAGGCCCCGACGTGCTTCTTGAAGCGGGCGATGCTCGAGAACTCGTCGATGTCGAGGCTCGCGCCGCCCACGAGGGCGCCGTCGACGTTCGGCTCGCGCAGGAACGACGCGATGTTCGCCGCCTTCACCGAACCGCCGTAGAGGATGCGCGTCGCCTGTGCGATGTCGTCGCCGAGCACCTCTGCGATCACCTCGCGCAGGGCGGCGGCGACCTTGTCGGCCTGCTCGGGGGTGGCCGCCTGGCCGGAGCCGATCGCCCAGACCGGCTCGTACGCGACCACGAGGCCCTTTGCGCCGTCGACGCCCTCGAGTGCCGTGCGCAGCTGCGCGACGGGCACCGCGCTGGCGCCGAACCGCTCCAGGTCTTCCGCGGTCTCGCCGACGCACACGACCGGGACGAGCCCGTGGCGCTGCGCCGCGAGCACCTTCGCGTTGACGACCGCGTCGGTCTCGTGGTGGTACGTGCGCCGCTCGGAATGGCCGATGATGACGTACGCGCAGTCGAGGGCCGCGAGGAACGCGCCCGAGACCTCGCCCGTGTAGGCGCCCGAGTCGTGCGCCGACAGGTCCTGCGCGCCGTAGGCGAGCGGGAGCGAGTCGGCCGCGACGAGCGTCTGCACCGAGCGGAGGTCGGTGAACGGCGGGAACACGGCCACCTCGGCGTCGGCGTAGTCGTGCTTCGCGTCGGCCAGCGACCACGCGAGCTTCTGCACGAACGCGATCGACTGCAGGTGGTCGAGGTTCATCTTCCAGTTGCCCGCGATGAACGGGGTGCGGTTCACTGCCATCCGAGGACCTCCAGTCCGGGGAGCTTCTTGCCCTCGAGGAACTCGAGGCTCGCGCCCCCGCCCGTCGAGATGTGTCCGAATGCGTCGTCGGCGAAGCCGAGCTGGCGCACAGCCGCGGCGGAGTCGCCGCCGCCGACGACGCTGAGGCCGTCGACCTCGGTGAGCGCCTGCGCGACCACGCGCGTGCCGTCGGCGAAGGGAGCCAGCTCGAACACGCCCATCGGGCCGTTCCAGAACACGGTCTTCGAGTTGCGGATCCGCTCGGCGAACGCCGCCGCCGTGTCGGGCCCGATGTCGAGGCCCAGTCCGGATGCCCCGAACGCGGTCTGCTCGATCGCATCGGCCGGCGCGACCTCGTGCGCGGCATCCGCGGCGAAGCGCTCGGCCACGACCACGTCGGTCGGCAGGACGATGTCGACGCCGCGTTCGGCGGCCTCGGCCAGGTAGCCCTGCACCGTCTCGATCTGGTCCTCCTCGAGGAGGCTCGAGCCGACTTTGTGGCCCTGCGCGGCGAGGAAGGTGAACAACATGCCGCCGCCGATGAGCAGCGCGTCGACCCGCGGCAGCAGGTGCGCGATGACGCCGAGCTTGTCGGAGACCTTCGAGCCGCCGAGCACGACCGTGTACGGGCGCTCGGGCGACTCCGTGAGCCGGTCGAGCACGTCGAGCTCGGAGGCGATGAGGAGGCCCGCGGCACTCGGTCGCAGCTCCTCCAGCTCGTAGACGCTCGCCTGCTTGCGGTGCACGACGCCGAAGCCGTCGGAGACGACCGCGTCGGCGAACTCGGCGAGCTGCCCGGCGAACGCCGTGCGCTCGGCCTCGTTCTTCGAGGTCTCCCCCGGGTTGAACCGGAGGTTCTCGAGCACGAGCACCTCGCCGTCGTCGAGCGCCGCGACTTTCGCCGCGGCATCCGTGCCGACCGTGTCGGACGCGAACGCCACCGGAGCGTCGATGAGCTCGTCGAGGCGGGCCGCCACCGGCGCGAGGCTGTACTTCGGGTCGGGCGCACCGTCAGGGCGACCGAGGTGGGAGACCACGATGACGCGGGCTCCCTGGCCGGTGAGGGCCTCGAGGGTGGGCACCGACGCCCGCACGCGGCCGTCGTCCGTGATGACCCCGTCCTGGAGAGGAACGTTGAGGTCGCAACGGACGACGACGCGCTTGCCGGCGAGCGGACCGAGGGAATCGATCGTTCGCAGGGTCACGATGGCCCGATTCAGAGGCGCTCGGCGACGTACTCGGTGAGGTCGACGAGACGGTTGGAGTAGCCCCACTCGTTGTCGTACCAGCCCGAGAGCTTCACCTGGTCGCCGATCACGCGCGTGAGGCCGGCGTCGAAGATGCACGAGTACGGGTCGGAGACGATGTCGCTCGAGACGAGCTCGTCTTCGGTGTACTTCAGGATGCCCTTGAGGGGGCCCTCGGCCGCGGCCTTGTAGGCGGCCTTGACCTCGTCGACCGTCACCGGACGCGACGCGGTGACCGTGAGGTCGGTGATCGAGCCGGTGGGGACCGGGACGCGCAGGGCGAAGCCGTCGAGCTTGCCGACGAGCTCGGGCAGCACCAGACCGATGGCCTTCGCCGCCCCGGTCGACGTCGGGACGATGTTGATGGCGGCGGCGCGGGCGCGGCGCAGGTCCTTGTGGGGGCCGTCCTGCAGGTTCTGGTCGGCCGTGTAGGCGTGCACCGTGGTCATGAGGCCGCGCTCGATGCCGAACGCGTCGTTGAAGACCTTCGCCAGCGGAGCGAGGCAGTTCGTCGTGCAGGACGCGTTCGAGATGATGTTGTGCTTCTCGGGGTCGTACGAGTCCTCGTTGACGCCCATGACGAAGGTCGCGTCCTCGTCGGTCGCGGGCGCCGAGATGAGGACCTTCTTCGCGCCCGCGTCGAGGTGCTTGCGCGCGTCGGCGGCCTTGGTGAAGAACCCGGTCGACTCGATGACGATGTCGACGCCGAGGTCGCCCCAGGGCAGGTTCGCGGGGTCGCGCTCCGCGAAGGCCTTGATCGCCTTGCCGTTCACGATGATGTGGTCGTCGTCGTAGTCGACGGTCGCGTCGAGACGGCCCGTGACCGAGTCGTACTTCAGCAGGTGCGCGAGCGTCTTGTTGTCGGTGAGGTCGTTCACGGCGACGATCTCGAGGTCGGCGCCCTGGGCCAGGGCGGCGCGGAAGTAGTTGCGGCCGATGCGGCCGAAGCCGTTGATGCCGATCTTTACGGACACGGATGTCTCCTGAATTGACGTGCGCGAATGCGCGGATTTCAAGGTGAACTGATCGGACGGCGGTGTCCCCGGACGGCGTCCGGGGACACCATCCGCTATGACAGTAGCAGCAGCCCTGAGGTCTTCTCGCGTGCGGCCTGGAGGCGCTGCTGGGCGTTGTCCCAGTTCGCGATGTTCCAGAACGCCTTGACGTAATCGGCGCGCACGTTCTGGTAGTCGAGGTAGTACGCGTGCTCCCAGACGTCGAGCATCAGGAGCGGGACGATGCCCGCCGGAAGGTTGCCCTGCTGGTCGAAGAACTGCACGATGATGGGCCGCTGGCCGATCGAGTCCCATGCGAGCACGGCCCAGCCGGATCCCTGCACGCCGAGCGCGGTCGCGGTGAAGTGGGCCTGGAACTTGTCGAACGAGCCGAACTCGTCGTCGATCGCCGCCGCGAGCTCGCCGGTCGGCTTGTCGCCGCCGTCGGGCGACAGGTTGGTCCAGAAGATCGAGTGGTTGACGTGGCCGCCGAGGTTGAACGCGAGGTCCTTCTCGAGCTTGTTGACGTTGGCGAGGTTGCCCGAGTCGCGCGCCTCGGCGAGCTGCGCGAGGGCCGTGTTGGCACCGGTCACGTACGCCTGGTGATGCTTCGAGTGGTGCAGCTCCATGATCCGGCCGCTGATCGACGGCTCGAGGGCCGCGTAGTCGTACGGGAGATCGGGGAGGGTGTAGTCAGCCATTGCTTCTCCTTGTCAGATGCCGGGGAACCGGGCCTCTGCCCGGCGCGACCGCGGCATCCCCTAGCCTATGCCTGACGTTGCGAGCGCTGCCGGGCCTTGACGCTTTCGGTCACCTGGCCCAAGGGGTCGTCGCGCGGATGCCGCGGAGCCCCAGCGGATGCCGTGGAGCGACCGCCCGCCCCTCAGTCGTCGAGGTCGGCGGGCAGGCTCGCCTCGGTGCCGGGGACGCCCAGCTCCGCCGCGCGCTTGTCTGCCATCGCGAGCAGTCGTCGGATGCGGCCGGCGACGGCGTCCTTGGTCATGGGCGGGTCGGCGTGGTGGCCCAGCTCGTCGAGGCTCGCGTCACGGTGCGCGAGGCGCAGCTCGCCGGCGTACTTCAGGTGGTCGGGGATGTCGTCGCCCAGCAGCTCCATGGCTCGCTCGACGCGGGCGCACGCGGCCACGGCGGCCTGCGCCGACCGGCGGAGGTTCGCGTCGTCGAAGTTGACGAGGCGGTTCGCGGTGGCGCGCACCTCGCGGCGCTGGCGGAGCTCCTCCCAGTTCCGCACCGTGTCGGTGGCGCCCATGGTCGCGAGCATCGCGCTGATCGCCTCGCCGTCGCGGATCACGACCCGGTGCACGCCGCGCACCTCGCGGGCCTTCGCCGAGATGCCGAGGCGTCCGGCAGCGCCGACGAGGGCCATGGCCGTCTCGTTGCCGGGGCAGGTGATCTCGAGCGCCGCCGAGCGCCCCGGGTCGGTGAGGCTGCCCTGCGCGAGGAACGCACCTCGCCAGACGGCCGCGACGTCGTCGCGCGAGCCGGTGGTGAGCTTGTTGGGGAGCCCGCGCACGGGGCGGCGGCGTGCGTCGAGCAGGCCGGTCTGCCGGGCGAGCGTCTCACCGCCGTCGAGCACGCGCACCAGGTACTGGTTCTGCCGGCGCATGCCCGACGGCGAGATCACCGAGACATCGGGTCGCACGCCGTAGAGCTCGCCGAGGTCGCGGGTCACTCGGCGGGCGATCGTGGGCGAATCGAGCTCCGCCTCGATCGCGATGCGGCCCGAGATGATGTGCAGCCCGCCCGCGAAGCGCAGCACCGAGGCGAGCTCGGCGGCGCGCACGCTCGTCTTCGACACCTCGACCCGAGCGAGTTCCTCTTTCACGTCGGCGGTCAGCGCCACGTCACGTCCTCTCGTTCATTCACCTGGTGCGGCCGGCTCATTCACGGCCGCGATCGCGATGCTTCACGCTGACGGCCACGCCCGGGAGCGCGCCCAGGCGGTCGGCCAGCTCGCGGACGATGGCCACGGAGCGGTGCTTGCCGCCGGTGCATCCGATCGCGATGGTCGCGTGTCGCTTGTTCTCACGTTGGTAGCCCGCGAGCACCGGCTCGAGCGCGGCGGCGTAGGCGTCGATGAACTCGCGCGCGCCCGGCTGGCCGAGCACGTACTCGGCCACCTCGGGGTCCTCGCCGTTGAGGTGTCGCAGTTCGGGGATCCAGAACGGGTTCGGCAGGAAGCGGGCGTCGGCGACGAGGTCGGCGTCGGCCGGGAGCCCGTACTTGAAGCCGAAGCTCAGCAGCGTGACGCGCAGGCCGGCGCGGCCCTCCTCGGCGAACGTCTCGGTGATGAGCGTCGCGAGCTGGTGGATGTTGAGGTCGGAGGTGTCGACGACGATGTCGCTCGACTCGCGCAGCTCGGCCAGCCGCCCCCGCTCGGCGCCGATGCCGTCGAGGAGCGTGCCGTTGCCCTGCAGCGGGTGCGGGCGCCGGACCGACTCGAACCGGCGCACGAGCACGGCGTCGGTCGCGTCGAGGAACACGACGCGCACGTTCACGCCCGTGCGCAGCGCCTGGATGATGTCCTGCAGCTCCGAGAAGAAATCGCGACCGCGCACGTCGACGACCGCCGCGATGCGTGGCAGCGAAGCCCCGGCGCGCTCGACGAGCTCGACGAGCGGACGCAGCATCTGCGGCGGGAGGTTGTCGACGACGTACCAGCCCAGGTCTTCGAGCGCGTTGCCGACGGTCGAGCGTCCGGCACCCGACATCCCGGTGACGATGAGCATCTCCTGCTGGTGCTCAGCCTCGCCTGCCATCGTCTCGAGCCCCCTCTTTCGCGTCGACACCCCAGCCTACCGGGGCGCCGACACGCCGTCAGCGTGCAGGTGCGCGTGCACGGTGGCCGCGAGTCCCGGCCCGATGCCCTTCACCTCGGCGATCTCGCTCTCGCCGGCGCCGCGCAGGCGCTTCACCGATCCGAAGTGCTTGAGCAGCTCCCGCACGCGTGCGGGACCGAGGCCCGGGATCTCGGAGAGCACCGTCGAGATGTCGCGCTTGCGGCGCTGGCGCTGGTGCGTGATGGCGAACCGGTGCGCCTCGTCGCGAACGCGCTGGAACAGGAACAGTGCGTCGCTGTTGCGCGGCAGGATGACGGGGAAGTCCGCGTCGGGCGTCCAGATCTCCTCGAGCCGCTTCGCGATGCCGCAGAGGTAGATGCCCTCCACGCCCGACTCCTCGAGCGCGCGGGCGGCGGCCGCCACCTGCGGCTGGCCGCCGTCGACGACCAGCAGGTTGGGACGGTAGGCGAACTTCCTGCGCCGCTCGGAGACCACCGGGGCATCCGCCGCATCGCCGTCGAGCGCGTCAGCGCCGGTACTCGCGCTGGGGGCCGCCTGATCGGATGCCTCGTCGTCGGCCGGCCGCGCGAGGTACGCGAGTCGGCGCGTGAGCACCTGGTGGATCGAGTCCGTGTCATCGGTGGAGCTCGGGATGGTGAACCTGCGGTACTCGTCTTTGCGCGCCAGGCCGTCTTCGAAGACGACCATCGACGCGACGATGTTCGTGCCGCTCAAGTGCGAGACGTCGTAGCACTCGATGCGCAGCGGCGCGTCGGCCATGCCGAGGGCTTCCTGGATGTCCTCGAGCGCGCGGGAGCGGGTCGTGAAGTCGGCGCTGCGGCGGGTCTTGTAGAGCATGAGGGACTGCTTGGCGTTCTGCGTCGCCGTGGCGAGCAGCTGCGCCTTCGCGCCGCGCTGCGCGACCCGGAGCTGCACGTTGCGGCCGGCGAGCCCGCCGAGCCAGGTCTCGAGCGCCTCGGCGTCGTCGGGCAGCTCCGGCACGACCACCTCTCGGGCCGGCGTCAGGTCGTCGCCGTACGCGTTCTGCACGACCACGTCGACGAGCTCGCCGAGCGGCACGTCGAGCTCCTTGTCGACCGTCCACGACCGCTCACCCCGGATGCGACCGCCGCGGACCATGAACAGGTGCACCGCGGCGGCGAGCTCATCGTGCTCGATGCCGAACACGTCGAGGTCGACCCGGTCGCCCAGCACCACCGCGCTCTTCTCGAAGAACGCCGTCGCGGCCTGCAGCTGGTCGCGCTTGCGGGCGGCCGTCTCGTAGTCCTGCACGGCGGACGACGCGTGCATCTCCCGCTCGAGGTCGCGCACGATGCGCGGGTCCTGGTTCTGCATGAACGCGACGAACCGATCGACGTTCGCCCGATGCTCCTCGATGGTGACCTTGCCCGAGCACGGCCCGAAGCATCGCCCGATCTGGCCGGCGAAGCACGGCTTGCCGGTCGCCATCGCGCGCCGGTAGTCGCTGTCCTTGCACGTGCGGATCGGGAAGAGCTTGATGAGGATCTCGAGCATGTCGGTGACGGCCCACATCTTCGGGTACGGCCCGAAGTAGCGCGCCCCCGGGATGCCCCGCTTGCGCGAGACCATCGCCCGCGGTGCCTCGTCGGCGAGCGTCACGACGAGGTACGGGTACGACTTGTCGTCCTTGAACCGCACGTTGAACGGCGGCTTCAGCTCGTTGATCCACGTGATCTCGAGGTTCAGCGCCTCGACGTCGCTCGCGACGACGGTCCACTCGACGGATGCCGCGCTGAGCACCATGCGGCGGGTGCGCTCGTGCAGGCTGTACAGCGGCGCGAAGTAGTTCGACAGGCGTGCACGCAGGTTCTTCGCCTTGCCGACGTAGAGCACGCGGCGGTCGGCGTCGCGGAACCGGTAGACGCCGGGCCCCGTGGGGATCTCCCCCGGCTTCGGCCGGTACGGGACGGTGTCTCGTGACAGCCCGGTGCTCATCCGCGTCAGCTGGCGACCTCGACACGGGCGGATGCCGCGTCGAAGATCTCGCGCAGGAAGTAGCCGGTGTGGCTCTCGGCCACTCGGGCCACCTGCTCGGGCGTGCCGGTCGCGACGACCTGGCCGCCGCCGGAGCCGCCCTCGGGCCCGAGGTCGATGATCCAGTCGGCGGACTTGATGACGTCGAGGTTGTGCTCGATGACGATGAC
>CBFGWW010000058.1:0-13994 GCA_965652625.1 uncultured Agromyces sp. | reverse complement strand
GTCGTCCTCCAGGGGGAGGTGCCGGGGCCGAGCAGCAGCAGGCGGAGCAGCGCGCCGAGCAGGAGCATGCCGAGCGCTGGCGCCCCGACGTGCTCGGCGACGGGTTCGAGCAGCTCACGCTGCCGCTCGGCAGCGACGACGAGGGCGAGCTCGTCGCGACGCTCGTGCGGCATCGACCCGCGTGGCGGCTGGCGTGGCCGTGGGAGCGGCCGGGCGCGGCATCCGGCTGCGACGTGCTCTACGTGCACGGGTGGAGCGACTACTTCTTCAACCGGGAGCTCGCCGCGTTCTGGTCGGCGGCCGGTGCCCGGTTCTTCGCGCTCGACCTGCGCAAGTACGGGCGCAGCCTGCGGCCGGGCCAGACGCCCGGGTTCATCACCGACCTCGCGGCCTACGACATCGACATCGAGGCGGCGCTCACGGCGATGGGGCACGGGGCGGATGCCGCGGCATCCGCTCGGCCGTTGGTGCTGCTCGGCCACTCGACCGGCGGGCTGACGCTGAGTTTGTGGGCTGCGCGGCATCCGGGTCGGGCGGCGGCGCTCGTGCTCAACAGTCCGTGGCTGGAGTTCCAGCTGAGCCGAGTCGGACGCGAGGCGATCACGCCGATGGTCGCGTGGGGCGCGCGCGTGAACCCGATGGGCCCGATGCCGAACGTCGACCTCGGGTTCTACACGCGTTCGGTGTCGAAGGAGTTCGACGGCGAGTGGGAGTACGACTCCGCGTGGCGGCCCGAGCGAGGGTTCACGACGCATCCGGCCTGGCTCACCGCGATCCTCGCCGGGCACGCGAAGGTCGCGGCGGGCATCGACGTGGGTGCACCGGTGCTGACGCTGTTGTCGGCGCGGTCGACGATCCAGGCGAAGTGGGATGACGCGATGCTGACCACCGACATCGTGCTCGTGGTCGACGACATCGCCGACAGGGTGCTGAAGCTCGGCCCCGAGGTGACCGTCGCGCGCATCGACGGCGCCATGCACGATGTGTTCCTGTCACGCGAACCGGCGCGTGCGGTCGCCTACTCGTCGATCACGAAGTGGCTCGAGGGCTACGCGCCTCCCCGCTGATGCGGTTCGGCCCGATCGGCGATCCGGGCGCCGAGCGAGCCGGCGCTCACCACTACTGGGGGCTACCGGGTCGGGGTGACCGGGCGTAGCGTCGCTCACAATCCAGGCCGGGCGACCCGACGTCGAGCCCCTTCGGCGGCTCGGCCAACGGTGGCGGTCGCGAGTGCGATCATCGGGTCGATCGAGCAGTGCGCGAGGAACTCGTGAAGAGGAACCCGATCCATCGCGGATCAACCGAAGTGCGATCGTCGCTGAGCGTGGCGATCACTGCGGTGGCGTCCTCCTCGCTCCGCGACGTGCCGCTCGCACGACGGACGGCGTCGGGTTCGCCGTTCGTCCCGCTCGCGACCGAGCCGCCCCGCACGACCGCCGTACGCGCGCCTGACGACACCACGATCGACGAAGTCATCGCGGAGGCGCCGCCGGCACCGGTCCGGGAGGCCGAGTCGGACGAGACCGTTCCGCTCCACCTCCGCGGGGCGATGGGCCCGCTCGTCGATGCCGCAGGCCACGTCGCGACCCCCTCGACGTGATCGCCCCGCGGTGTCGGCGGGCGGGACGCTCCATGCGACGGCGCAGGTGACTGCGACGACGCAGGGCGGATGCCGCATGGCAGGCTCCGCCGTTCGCCTCAGCCGGTCGCCCGATCCGCCGAGAACGGCCCCCGCAGCGCCGCCCACTGCAGCAGCATGATCGTCTTCGCATCCACGATGTCGCGGCCGATGCGGTCGAGCGCGTCCTCGAACGCGACCTCGAGCACCTCGATGTCCTCGCCCTCGTCGGCGAGGCCCGTGCGGGCACCGGGCAGCACGTCGCCCTGCCGGTAGGGCGCGGCGAAGAAGTGCAGGCGCTCGGTCACCGAGCCGGGGCTCATGTAGACGTCGAACACGTGCTCGACGTCGCCGACCACGTGGCCCGTCTCCTCCTCGGCCTCGCGGCGGATGGCCGTCTCGGGGTCGTCCTCGTCGAGGAGGCCCGCCGCGGTCTCGACGAGCATGCCGTCGGGATGCCCGTTCACGTACACGGGGAAGCGGAACTGCCGGGTGAGCAGCACGGTGCGGGCCTCGGGCTCGTAGAGCAGGATGGTCGCGCCGTCGCCGCGGTCGTAGGTCTCGCGCTCCTCGACGGTCCACGTGCCGTCGGCGTGCTGGAAGTCGAACGCCGTCGTGCGGGTCACGTACCAGTTCGACGCGAGCACGCGCACGTCGCGCACGCGCACGCGCGGGTTGCGATCGAGGTCGCGGCCGACCCGGTCGAGGCCCGTGCGCCCTCGCCGGTCGGGGACGTCGACGCCCGGCTGCGGCATCCGCTCGCCGTCGCCCGTGCGCGCGGCATCGCCCGTGCGCGCGGCGCCGCCCTGCGGCATCCGCTCACCGTCGCCCGCCGCCGACACGTCAGCGGAAGTTGACGAACTGGAGGTCGACCTCGAGGTCGGCGGCCTTCAGCAGGCGGATGACCTCCTGCAGGTCGTCGCGGCTCTTCGAGGAGACGCGCAGCTCGTCGCCCTGGATCTGCGACTTCACCGACTTCGGGCCCTCCTCGCGGATGAGCTTGCCGATCTCCTTCGCCGCCTTCTGGTCGATGCCCTGCTTCAGCGCGATCTCGATGCGGAACTCCTTGCCGGAGGCATAGGGCTCGCCGGCGTCGAGGCTCTTCAGCGTGATGCCGCGCTTGATGAACTTCGACTGCACGACGTCGAGGACCGCCTTCACGCGCTCCTCCGACGAGGCCTTCAGCAGGATCTTCTCGCCCGACCACTCGACCGACGCGCCCACGCCCTTGAAGTCGTAGCGCTGGTCGATCTCCTTGCGGGCCTGGTTGACCGCGTTGTCGGCCTCCATCTTGTCGACCTTGCTCACGATGTCGAACGTCGAATCTGCCATGCGGGCCAGTCTATCGAGGGGCGGGCGGATGCTGCGGGGTCGGCGGATGCCGCGGGTCGGGCGGATACCGCGGGGCCGGCGGATGCCAAGGCGCCGTGCTGCCGTCGCATCCGCTGTCGCCGGATTCGGTGTTCATGGTCGACACGCCGAGCGTGTTCTGCTGACTGCGGCGTGTCGGGCTGAAACACCGAATCCGGCAACAGTGCGGGGGGCGGATGGGGCAGGTGGGGCGGATGCCGGGGCGGGCGGATGGGGCAGGTGGGGCGGATGCCGGGGCGGGCGGATGGGGCAGGTCGGGCGGATGCCGGGGCCGGGCGGATCCCGTGGGCTCACGGATGCCGCGGGGTCGGCGGATGCCGCGGGGTCGGGCGGATGCCGCGGGGCCGGCGCTCCCGCGGCATCCGTCGCACTCAGAGGCCGACGGCGTACTCGGCGAGCCAGCTGCGCAGGTCGGGACCGAGGTCGTCGCGATCGGCGGCGAGCTGCACGACCGCCTTGATGTACTCGAGCTTGTCGCCCGTGTCGTAGCGGCGGCCGCGGAAGACGACGCCGTAGACGCCGCCCGTGCCCGCGACGTCCTCGGCCATGGTCATGAGCGCGTCGGTGAGCTGGATCTCGCCTCCCCGACCCGGCTCGGTTCGCTCGAGCACGTCGAAGACCTCGGGCTTCAGCACGTACCGGCCGATGACGGCGTAGTTCGAGGGCGCCGCCTCCCGCGCCGGCTTCTCGACGAGCCCGGTGATGCGCACGACGTCGGGATCGTCGGTGGGCTCCACCGCGGCCGCGCCGTAGAGGTGGATCTGGTCGGGATCGACCTCGAGCAGCGCGACGATCGAGGCGTCGCGCGCGACCTGCTCGTCGAGCATGCGCTGCAGGAGCGGATCGCGCGCGTCGATGAGGTCGTCGCCGAGCAGCACGGCGAACGGCTCGTTCCCGACGTGCATCCGTGCCCGGTGCACGGCATGGCCGAGGCCCATGGGGTCGCCCTGCCGCACGTAGTGCATGGCGGCGAGGCCCGTCGAGGCGTTCACCTGCATGAGGTTGGCGTCGTCGCCCTTGGCCTTCAGCGTCGCCTCGAGCTCGGCGACCCGGTCGAAGTGGTTCTCGAGCGCGTTCTTGTTGCGGCCCGTCACCATGAGCACGTCGACGAGTCCGGCCGACACCGCCTCCTCGACGACGTACTGGATCGCGGGCTTGTCGACGACGGGCAGCATCTCCTTCGGCATGGCCTTCGTCGCGGGCAGGAATCGGGTGCCCAGGCCGGCGGCCGGGATGACCGCCTTCGTGATCCGCTCGTGCATCGCGTGCGCTCCCTCTCGTTCGCGGGGGTCCAGGTCGGGCTCAGGCCGGCCGGAACCCCGTCGTCTCGGGCGGCGCCGCGTGGCGGATCATCAGGTGCCGCGTCACCGAGTAGTCGAGCAGCGGCTCGATCGACATGTCCTTGCCGAAGCCCGAGCCCTTCACGCCGCCGTGCGGCGCCTCGGAGGCGATCGGCAGGTGGTCGTTGACCCAGGTGACCCCGACGTCGAGCGACTGGCTCACGCGCAGGGCGCGCGCGACATCCGACGTCCACACCGACGACGCGAGGCCGTAGGCGCTGTCGTTCGCGAGCGCGATGCCCTCGGCCTCGCCGTCGAACGGCAGCACCACGAGCACCGGACCGAAGACCTCGCCCTGCACGATCTCCGACGACTGGGATGCGCCCACGAGCAGCGTCGGCGCGAAGTACGAGCCGGTGCGGTCGATGGCATGACCGCCGACGAGCGCCTCGGCGCCCTCGGCCACCGCACGCGACACGAAGCCCTCGACGCGCGACCGGTGCGCCTTCGACACGAGCGGGCCGATGTGCGTCTCGGGGTCCATCGGGTCGCCGGCGACGACCTGCGCGAGGGCGTCGCGAAGCGCGTCGACGCCCGCGTCGTACACGGAGCGCTCGAGGTAGACGCGCGTCGCGGCCGTGCAGTCCTGGCCCGTGTTGTAGGTCGCGCCGAGGGCGACCGCGTGGGCCATGGCCCCGAGGTCGGCGTCGCGGAACACGATGACCGGCGCCTTGCCGCCGAGCTCGAGGTGCACGCGCTTCACGCCCTCGACCGCGCCGCGCATGACGGCCTTGCCCGTCTGCGTCGATCCGGTGACGCTCACCATGTCGACCTCGCGGTGCGTCACGAGCGCCTGCCCGACCTCGGCGTCGCCCGTGACCACGTTGAAGAGCCCGGCGGGCAGGCCCGCCTCGGCGGCGAGCTGCGCGAATCGCAGGGTCGAGCGGGGCGTGGCCGGCGCGGGCTTCACGATGACGGCGTTGCCGGCGGCCAGCGCCGGACCGGCCTTCCAGATCGCCATGATGAGGGGGAAGTTCCACGGCGTGATGCCCGCGACGACGCCGACCGGCCGCCGCGTGAGGATCGACGTGTAGCCGTTCGAGAACGACCCCGCGCCGGTGCCGTCGAGCGACCGCGCGGCGCCCGCGAAGAAGCGCAGGTTGTCGATGCCGAACGGGAGCTCGCCGTCGAACGCCGTGGTCCACGGCTTGCCCGAGTCCTCGACCTCGAGCTTCGCGAGGTGCTCCGCGTCGGCCTCGAGCGCGTCGGCGAGCCGCAGCAGGGCGAGCGAGCGCTCGCCCGGCGTCTTCGCCGCCCACTCGGGCTGCGCGGCGCGTGCGGCCGCGGCCGCCTCGTCGACGTCGGCGACGCCCGACGACGTGAACGCCGCGACGTCCTGCTCGGTCGCCGGGTTGGTGATGACGGCGTCGCCGCCCGTGCCGGCGCGGTACTCGCCGATGAAGGTTCCGGTGGTCATGGTGCGCCTTTCAGGAGTTGAAGCCGAGGCCGAAGCGGTCGAGGGTGCGGAGCCACAGGTTGCGGCGGCCCTCGTGCGCGTCGGCGGCGAGGATCGAGCGTCGGGTGAACTGGACGATCGGGTTGCGGAAGGGCTCGGGCGGGATGGGGAACGGCCGGCGCCGCACGATGTCGTAGCGGAGCCGCGAGGTGGGCTCGCCCGCGAGCAGGTCGAGCGCGACATCCGCCGAGAACCGCGACGCGCCCACGCCGAGCCCGGTGTGCCCGACGGCGTAGGCCACGCGACCGCCGAGCGCGGTGCCGTAGGCCGCCGTGAATCGCGTCGTGGAGTCGATCGGGCCGGCCCAGCGGTGCGTGAAGCGCAGGCCCTCGAGCTGCGGGAACGTCTGGAGGAAATGCCGCGCGAGCAGCTCGTGCGAGCTGTCGCGCTGCTCGAGGCTCGCGTCGACGCGGCCGCCGAAGTAGTAGACGGCGTCCCAACCGCCGAACAGGATCCGGCCGTCGGCGGTGGGCCGGTAGTAGTGGAACTGGTTGCCCGCGTCGGTCAGCCCCTGGCCCTCGGCCCAGCCGATCGACGCCCGCTGCGCCTCGGTGAGCGGCTCGGTCATGAGCACGTGGTCGTAGAGCGGCATGATCCAGTTGCCGAGTCGCTTGAGCGGACCCGGGTAGGCGGCCGTCGCGATCACGACCTCGCGCGCGTCGACGTGGCCGTGCTCGGTCGAGACGCGCACTCGGGCACCGTTGCGGGCGAGCCCGGTGGCGGCGGATGCCTCGAGGATGCGCACCCCGCGACGCTCGAGCTCCGCGGCCATGCCCCACGCGAGGCGCGCCGGGTCGACGAGGACGGTGCCCGTGCGGTCGCGGAGGCCGCCGAGGTACGTGGGGGAGTGCACGTCGGCCCGCACCTCGTCGCGCGACTGCAGCTCGAGCGCGATGCCGTGGCGCTCGCCGAGCCGCTGCGCCTCGCGGAGGCCGTCGAGCTGCCACTCCTCGACCGCGACCGTGGTCTTGCCGGAGCGGCGCAGGTCGCACTCGATGCCGGCCGCCTCGATCGTCGCCACGAGCTCGGCGAGGTTGCGGTCGCCCTCCTCGTGCAGCGCCCCGACCTGGTCGGGCCAGATGGCGGTGCCGTGCGTCAGCCCGTGCGTGAGCGAGCTCGCGACGAAGCCGCCGTTGCGGCCGGTCGCCCCGTGCGCCACGCGCTCCGCCTCGAGCACGACGACCGAACGGCCGGGGTCGCGCTCCACGGCCCGCCACGCGGTCCACAGCCCGGTGAAGCCGGCGCCGACCACGACGAGGTCGGCCTCGAGTGCTCCTTCGGCGCGCGGACGGGGACCGGGTGCGTCGGCGCGGTCCATCCAGTACGGCGTCGGGGCCGCGTCGCGGAGCGCGTCGACCGCGGCATCCGTCATCGAGGTGCCCGTGCTCACACGCGCTCCCGCGCGCCGACGCGTTCGATCACGT
This sequence comes from uncultured Agromyces sp., assembly GCA_965652625.1. GTDB lineage: Bacteria > Actinomycetota > Actinomycetes > Actinomycetales > Microbacteriaceae > Agromyces. The sequence continues at coordinate 6,785 of CBFGWW010000058.1, read as the reverse complement.
CGGCCGCGACCGAGACGCCGGCGCGCGAGCGGATGTCGGCGCCGACGGCGGCCACGCGCTCGCGCAGCGCTGCGTCCTCGAGCAGCGTGCGCACTGCGCCCTGCAGCTCCTCGGGTGTGAAGCGGTAGGTGTCGAGTCGGATGCCGAAGCCCCGCTCGTGCACGCGCTGCGCGTTGTCGTACTGGTCCCAGAACAGGGGCAGCAGCACCATGGGCTTGCCGAAGTGCAACGCCTCGGTGGTGGTGTTGTTGCCGCCGTGCGTGATCACGAGGTCGACGAGCGGCAGGATCTTCGTCTGCGGCAGGAACTCGGCGCCCCACATGTTGTCGGCGAGCTCGAACTCCTCGTGCAGCGGGCCCTTCGAGACGATGACGTTCACGGGCTGGTCGGCGAGCGCGGCGATGACGCGCTGCATGAGCTCGACGTCGGCCGAGCCGAGCGAGCCGAGGCTGAAGTAGACGAGCGGCCGGCTGCCGTCGGTGAACGACGCGGGCAGGTCGGCGGGCGCCTGCTCGGTCTCGCGCACCGAGGAGTCGAGCCGGTGCCAGGTCTCGTCGAGCGGGCGCGCGTCGGTGTAGTCGAGCACCTCGGGGTAGACGTACAGGTTCTCGTCACCGCGGTGGATGAACTCGAGGTCGGGCAGCGGCGGAGCGCCCTGCTCCTGCACCCACGCGTCGTACGACGTCCAGAGCGGCCGGTGCGTGCGCTCGTACTCGGCGCGGAACGCCGCCCAGCCCGCGCGGTCGTCTTCGGCGAGGCCCGAGAACACCGGCGCGATGTCGTCGCCCGGCACCTCGAGCGGGTTGCAGCTCATGATGCGCACGAACGGGACGCCCGCGGTGACGAGCGCCGGGAACGCGATGACGTTGTCCTCGATGATCACGTCGGGCCGGACGCGCTCGATGATGGCCCGCAGCTGCGGCTCGCAGAACTTCGCGCCGTTCGCGAGCTCCTCCCAGATCGGCAGGGTCACGGTCTCGAGCTGCTCGGCGGTCGTCTTGCGGAACTCGGGCGAGACCGCCTTGATGTAGTCCTTCCAGAACTGCCCGGCGTCCTGCTCCTCATCGCCGTCGTCGCCCTCGGGCGCCGGCGCGAGGTCGACGAGGTCCTCCTCGAAGCCGAGCGCGGCGAGCTTGCCCTGCCACGAGCGCTCGGCCGCGAACACGACGCGATGACCGCGCTTCAGCAGCTCGTTGCCGATGCCGATGCAGTTGTTCGTCGGGCCGTAGGCGCTCTCGGGCATGAAGAGGAAGGTGCGGCGCTCGTCGGACATCGATGCTCCGTTCGTCGGTGTTGTTTGAATGTTGCTGGAAAGAATTGCTTCGGTCAAGACCTCTGCAAGATCAGGTCAGTTCGGCCTATGATTGACCGACGATGCAGACAATCTGTCTGATCCGGAGGGAGCGCGATGGCCAGGCCGAAGCGGCAGGAGGAGCGTCGCAGCCAGCTCGTCGCGGCGGCCCAGCGGGCGATCGCCGCGCACGGCCCCGACGGCGCACGGCTGAACCGCGTGGCCGAGGAGGCGGGCCTCACGTCGGGCGCGGTGCTCTACTACTACCCCGACATCGACGAGCTCATGTTCGAGGCCAACCGCGCCGGCATGGAGCGCTTCTACGAGGGCCGCGTGCGGATGCTGGAGCAGCTCCCCGACGACCCGGTGATCCGCCTGCTCGCCCTCGCGAAGTCGGGCCTGCCGAGCGGCTCGGGCGACACCGAGGTGCGCCTGCTCTGCGAGCTCGGCGGCTCCGCCGGCCGCAACCCGCTCATGGCGTCGCTGCTCACGACGCTCTACGACCGCCAGGTCGGCATGTACCAGGTGGTGCTCGAGCAGGGCGCCGCCCGCGGCATCTTCGCGCTCGCGCAGGCGTCGGTCGTGATCGCGCGCAACCTCGTCGCCCTTGAAGACGCCTACGGCTACCGCATCATCGCGCAGCATCCGACCATCGACCACGACGCCGCCCTCGAGCTCATCGTGGCCTACGCGCGGCTCGCCACGGGTCACGCGCTGACCTCCTCCTGAGGCGCCGGCGCGTCGCCGGCGGGCGAGCGGTCGCCCGGTTCCGCATCGGATGCCGCGGCGCCCGCGTTCACGTTCGCGTTCGAGTGGTCGTCGACGGATGCCGCCGCGGCCTCCCGCGCCACGACCGCCGCCCGCCCGAACCGCACGCCCACGGCGTCGCCGCGCGCGACCCGGGTGGCGCCGTGCACGGTCGCGAGGATCGGCGCCGCGAGCCCCGGGACCTCGATCGAGATCGTGGAGGCGCCGCCGAGGAAGTAGGTGTCGACGACCGTGCCGCGCAGGCGCGACGTCGCGGCATCCGCCAGCTCGACGTCTTCGGGTCGTACGACGGCCGTCGCCGGTGCACCCGGCGCGAGCGCGTGCGTCGACGACACCTCGCCGATGCCGGGCACGTCGACGCCGGCCGCGATCGCCGTGCCGTCGAGCAGGTTGGCCGTGCCGATGAACGAGGCCACGAACCGCGTGGCGGGGTTGGCGTAGAGCTCCTGCGGGGTCGCGAGCTGCTCGAGGCGTCCGTCTCGCAGCACCGCGATGCGGTCGGCCATCGACATGGCCTCCTCCTGGTCGTGGGTCACGACGACGAAGGTGAGGCCGACCTCGTGCTGCAGGCGCTTCAGCTCGAGCTGCATCGAGGCGCGCACCTGGCGGTCGAGTGCCGAGAGCGGCTCGTCGAGCAGCAGCAGGCGCGGGCGCTTCACGATCGCGCGGGCCAGGGCCACGCGCTGGCGCTGGCCGCCCGAGAGCTGCGCGGGTCGGCGCTTCGCGAGGTGCTCGAGGCCGACGACCGCCATGACCTCCTGCACGCGGCTCCGGATCTCCGCCTTGCCGACGCCCTCCGCCTCGAGGCCGTAGCCGACGTTGCGCTCGACGCTCAGGTGCGGGAAGAGCGCGTAGCTCTGGAACATCATGTTCACGGGCCGCTTGTGCGGCGGCATCCGGAGCAGGTCTCTGCCGTCGACCTCGATGCGACCCGACTCGGGCGTCTCGAAGCCGGCGATGGAGCGCAGCAGCGTGGTCTTGCCGCAGCCCGACGGGCCGAGCAGCGCGAAGAACTCGTTGTCGGCGATGTCGAGGGAGACGTCGTGCAGCGCGACGGTGTCGCCGTAGACGGCGCGGACGCCCTCGACGCGGAGGAGGGGTGCGTCGGTCGGGTTCGTGGTTCCGGTCACTTCGGGGTTCCTGTCAGTCGGGTCAGTCGCTGCGCCGCGATCACCGTCACGATGCTCACGAGCAGGAGGAGGCTGGCGAGGGCGTTGACCTCGGGCGTCACCCCGAAGCGCACCATCGAGTAGATGACGATGGGCAGCGTGGGCTGGGTGGGCGCGGTCGTGAAGAACGCGATCACGAACTCGTCGAGCGAGAGCGTGAACGCCAGCAGCGCACCCGCGACGATGCCCGGGGCGAGCTGCGGCAGCGTCACGCGCATGAAGGTGCGCACGGGCCCCGCGCCGAGGTCGCGCGACGCCTCCTCGAGGCTCGGATCGAGCGTCGCCATGCGCGCGAGCACGATCGCCGTGACGAACGCCGTCGCGAACACCGCGTGCGCGAGGATCACCGAGTGCAGGCCCAGCGTGACGGTCAGCAGCGAGAACAGCGTGAGCAGGCCGATGCCGAGCAGCAGGTCGGGCAGGATCGCCGGGGCGATCGCGAACGCCCGCACGAACCCGCCGCGGGTGTAGTGCTGGATGCCGTACGCGAGCAGCGTGCCGAGCACGGTCGCGATCGCGGTCGCGCCCGTCGCCACGATGAGGGTGTTCGCGAGCCCCTGCATCATCTGCTCGTCCTGGAACAGCTCGGGGTACCAGCGCAGCGAGAAGCCGCGCCACACGAAGAGGTTCTCCGAGTCGTTGAAGCTCATGATGACGACCACGAGGATCGGCAGGTACAGGAAGGCGTACCCGAGCCAGAGGGGCACGAGGATGCCGCGGGGCTTGCGGACCGCGCGCGGGCGGGCCGAGGGCTCGAGCTCGCGCATGGCGGTGGTGGACGGGTTCACGGTCGTGTCAGCCACGGCGGGGCCCCTCCGTGAGGCGGCGGGAGACCGCGGTCTGCGCGAGGATCACGAGCACCAGCAGGATCGTGAGCAGCAGCGCCAGCGTCGCGCCGAACGGCCAGTCGCGCGCCTCGAAGAACTGGTCGCGCACCAGGTTGCCGACCATGATCGTCTTGCCGCCGCCGATCAGCTCGGGGATCACGAAGTTCGACATCGCGGGGACGAACACGAAGATGCATCCGGTGAGCGCACCCGGCAGCGAGAGCGGCAGGGTGACCGTGCGGAACGCGCGCCAGGGGGTGGCGCCGAGGTTCGTGGCGGCCTCGCGGAGCGACGGGTCGAGCTGCTGCAGCGACGCGTAGAGCGGCAGCACCATGAGCGGCAGGTACATGTAGAGCAGGCCGACCACGATCGCCTGCGGCGTGTACAGCATGCTGATCGGCTCGTCGGTGATGCCGAGCCCCTGCAGCCACTGGTTGACCCAGCCCGCGTTGTTGAGCAGCAGGATCCAGGCGTAGGTGCGGATGAGGAAGTTCGTCCAGAACGGCAGCACGATCGCGATGAGCGCGACCGTGCGCCACTTCGGCGAGAGGCCGGCGATCGCGTAGGCCATCGGGTAGCCGATGAGCAGCGCGAGCACCGTGACGATGAGCGCGAGGCCGATCGACTGCAGGATCACGCCGAGGTAGAGCGGCTCCGCGAGCTTGATCCAGTTGTCGAGCGTGAACTCGAAGACGAGCCCGCCGAAGCGGCCGCGCTTGAAGAACGTGTAGAAGGCGAGCAGCCCGACCGGGATCGCCATGAAGACGATGAGGAAGATCGTGCCGGGGGCGAGGAACGGCAGCGAGGCGAGCCCCCGCCGCGCGCGAGGAGCACGCGCGGCGGGGGTCGTCCGTTGGAGCGTCGAGGTCACTGCGTCGGAGTGGTTCAGTTCGTCGCGAGGACTTCGGCGTTGAGGTCGACGTACTTCAGCGTGTCCTCGCCGAGGTCGACGATGACCTCCTGCTCGAACAGCTCGTCGACCGTGATGCCGAGCGTGGGGTAGCTCTCGATGAGCGCCGGGTCGAGGGCCTCCATGGCGGCCTGGTTCGGCACCTTGTAGAGGATGTTCTCGGCGACCCAGGTCTGCACCTCGGGGTCGAGGATGTAGTCGATGAAGGCCATGGCGGCCTCCTTGTTCTTCGACGACTCGAGGACCGTCATGGTGTCGACCCAGAGGTCGGCGCCCTCCTCGGGGATCACGAACGTGATGTCGGGGTTGTCGGCGATGCCGTAGTTGCACCAGCCGTCCCACGCCTCGACCATGGCGGCCTCGCCCGAGACGAGCTTCGAGTAGAAGGTCGTGTCGTCGTACGCGAGCAGCGTCGGCTTCGTCTCGATGAGCTGGGTCTTCGCCTCCTCGAGCTCGGCGTCGTCGGTCGTGTTGAGCGAGTTGCCGGCGGCCTTCAGCGCGGGCATCGCGAGCCAGCGGTCGGTCGACAGCATGGTCGTCTTGCCCACGAGCTCGGGCTTCGGGTTCAGCAGGTCGTTCCACGACGTCGGCTCGAATCCGGTGAGGTCGGGCCGGTAGCAGAGCCCCGTGGTGCCCCAGGCGTAGGGCTCGGAGTAGACGTTGCCCTCGTCATAGGGCAGCTCGAGCGCCTCGGGGTAGAGGTTCTCCTCGTTGGGGATGAGCGACTTGTCGAGCTTCGCGAGCAGGCCCTGCTCGGCGAGCGCCTGGGCGTACTGCCCCGAGACGAACGCCACGTCGATGCCGGGATCGGCGCTCGCCGTGAGCTTGGCGACGACGTCCTCGTTGGTGGTGTGGTTGACGATGGTCGTCTTGACGCCGGTGGCCTCCTCGAACTGCTCGGCGAGGTCCTCGGGGTAGTAGTCCGCCCAGATCGAGACGGTGAGCGTCTGCTCGCTGAGGTCTGCGGCGGGGTCGAGCGTCTCGCCGCCACCGCCGCTCGAGCACGACGTGACGGCGAATGCGAGGGCGATGGTGCCGGCCGCTGCGGCGGCGATGCGTCGCGTGGTGGGCATGTGGTACCTCCTGGGACGTCGGAAAGGTTGAGCGATTGTTGCACCGCGAGTGAAGGAACCGCAATGGATCGCGGGACATGCTGGCGGCGGGTTTTCGCAATTGTTACAATCCGGATTCAATGAACTCACTCGATGGCGCAGCGCCCGTCGTCGGCGGACGCGTGCTGTCCGTCGACGCCGACGGCCGCGTGCTCGTCGAGGGCCGACGCCCCGAGGCCGGCGACGGGGTGGCTCGGGCGATCGCCCGACTCGTCGTCGACGACGTCGGCGCCGATGCGCTCGAGCAGGGCATCGCGGTCGACCAGACCAACACGTCGGTCATCGTCGACGGCCGACTCGTCGTGAAGGTCGTGGGCCGCTGGGCGGCCGCCGATCGCGCCGGAGACCTGCTCGAGCGGCTCGCGGACGCAGGGTCCGACGACGTCGCGCGCCTGCACGGACGCGTCGGGTGGCGGCATCCGCTGCTCGGCGACGGCACGCTCGCGATCGTGACCGAGTACCTGCCCGGCGCCGAGGACGGCTGGACCTGGGCGGTCGACGACGTGGTCGCCGCGCTGCGGGGCGCACCCGATCCCGACTGGCCGAGCCTGCTCGGCGCGCGGGTCGCCCGCATCCATGACGTGCTCGGCGCCGACGCCGTGCCGTCGGGCCCGGATGCCGCGGCGGCTCGCCGCGCGCGTGCCGACGCGGCCCTGGCCGGCGCCGTCGCCGCGGCCGAGGGGCCGACGGGCGCGCGGCTGCGGAACC
>CBFGWW010000057.1:0-14014 GCA_965652625.1 uncultured Agromyces sp. | reverse complement strand
CGGCCGCTCGCGCTCATCACCGCGAGCGGCACGGTCAGCCAGTTCGGCGCCGGCGGCCTCGCGATCGCGGCCGTCGCGCTCGCGATCGGCAGCACCGGGGATGCCGCGGGCGGCGCAGTCATCGTGACCGCCTTCGCCGTGGGCGGGCTGCTCGGCGCCCTCTGGAACTCCGCGCATCCGAGCCGGCTCCGCCCCGAGCTCGAGATGGGCCTCGGCTTCGCCGCGACCGGCGTGTTCACCGTGGTCGCTGCACTCGACCTCGGCCAGCTCTGGGCCGTGCTGGCGATCGGCGTGTCGGGCCTGTTCACGGCGCCGGCCGCGTCGGCCATGCTGCTCATCCGCAAGCAGCAGAGCCCGGCGACGCTCCGCTCGCAGGTGTTCACGGTCGGCGCGGGCCTTCGCGCGGCCGCCGCGGCGGCCGGCGCGGCCGTCGCGGGCCTCGCGGCCGGGGTCGGCGGGCCGGCCCTCCTCGCCGCGATCGGCGTGGTCTGGATCCTCTCGGGCGCGATGCTCGCCGCCTACCCGAAGGACGCGCCGCCCATCGACGGCACGTGACGGGCGCCGCGGCATCCGCTCGGTCGCCGAGCGCCGCCGCCTCGCGGCATCCGTTCGGCTTCCGCGGTAACGCCGCCTCGCGGCATCCGCTCGGCCCGCGTCAGACGCCGAGCTCGAGGTCCGCGATGCGCACGGGCTCGCCCGTGGCGAGCGACAGGTTGCCCGCGATGCCGACCGACACCGCCTTGACGCCGTCGGCGTAGCCCGCGACGCGGCCGAGCGGCTGGTCGTCGGTCACGCGGCCGAAGACGTGCTGCAGCAGGTACGCGTCGCCGCCGCCATGGCTGCCGATGCCCTCGGGGATCGGCACGACGCGCGCGCCCTCCCAGTGCCGCTGCACGACGAGGCGCTCGGAGTCGGGGCGCACCTCGTCCTCGGGCGAGTAGCCCGGGTGCATGCTCGGGTCGACGACGACGCGCCCGTCCTCGCCGATGAGCACGGCGCCGCGCTCGACGACCTCGAGCTCGGCCCGCCCCTCGGTGCCGTTGACGGTCACGCGGTAGCCCTCCCACGGCGCGTGCGCGTTGAGCGAGTAGCTCATGGTCGCGCCGGTGTCGTAGTCCACGAGTGCGGCGAGGTTGTCCTCGATCGTGATGCCCTCGTCGAACACGTCGCGGTCGCGCAGGTAGCCGTCGTGGTGCTCCTGGTCGAGGTAGAGCTCCTTGAGGTGCGGGTCGCCCGCGAGGTCGAGCGCGAACGGGTCGCCGGTCGCCCCCGTGCCGCGCGCCGGACGCGCGCCGAGGCCGCGGGCGGCGGCGTTCTCGGCGCCGTAGAACCGCAGGCCGCCGCTCGCGAACACGCGCACGGGCGTCGCCGCGATCCACCAGTTGACGAGGTCGAAGTGGTGCGACGCCTTGTGGATGAACAGGCCGCCCGAGTTCGCCTTCTGCCGGTGCCAGCGCCGGAAGTAGTCGGCGCCGTGCACGGTGTCGAGCGCCCACTCGAAGTGCACCGACGTGACCGCGCCGATCTCGCCGTCGGCGATGACCCGGCGCAGCGTCGAGTTGCGGGGGCTGTAGCGGTAGTTGAACGTCGTGATGACCTCGCGGCCGGTCTCGGCGATCGCCGCGCCGATGCGCCGCACGCTCTCGGCGTCGATCGTGAGCGGCTTCTCGACCACCACGTCGGCGCCGGCGCGCAGCGCACGCACGACGAAGTCGGCGTGCGTGAAGTCGGGGGTCGTGACGATGACGCGGTCGATTCGCTCGTCGCGGATCATCCGCTCGAGGTCGTCGGGCGCGTAGCGAGCCGGCGCCGGATGCCCCGTCGCCACGACCTCGCGCTCGTGCACGTCGAGGCGGCCCGGGTTCACGTCGCTCCAGGCGACGAGCTCGGCGAGCTCGGGCACGCGCTCGGCGCCGAGCTGGGTGCCGCTCAGCGCGCGGACGTACATGCCCGCGCGGCTCCCCGTGCCGATGAGTCCGTACCGTTCCTGCGCCATCGCGTGCTCCACTCGGGGTCATCGTGCGAGAAAGCGCTTCCTCGGTCACGCCCGCGCATTGGCGGATCGCGAGGGATTCAGGCGGGAAAGCGCTATCTTGGATTCAGGACATTTCTACCAGCACGACGGCGCGTGTCCAAACCTCGGCGTCACGGAGCCGCTTGCGCGGTAGCATCGAGGCGCCCCGAGGGGCGGGCACATGCGGGAGGACGGATGACCGAGGGCGGCACCGGAACCGGGCGGAGCGCACCGGCGACGCTGCACGACGTCGCGCGCGAGGCGGGCGTCTCGCTCGCGACCGCATCGCGCTCGCTGAACGGCAGCACGCGCAAGGTCAACGAGGAGTACCGCAAGCGCGTGCTCGAGGCCGCCGCGCGGCTCGACTACTCCCCCAACCTCTCGGCGCAGGCCGTCGCCCGCGGCACGACCACGACCGTCGCGCTGCTCGTGGCCGACATCGCCGACCCCTACTTCTCGTCGATCGCCGCGGGCGTGGTCGCCGAGGCCGACCGCGAGCGGCTCATCGTCACGATGGCGGCGACCGAGCGCGACCCCGAGCGCGAGCTGGAGCTCGTGCGCACCCTGCGCGGACAGCGCCCCCGGGTCATGATCCTCGCGGGATCGCGGCCGACGACCGATCCGACCGAGGGCGCCCTGGGTGAGGAGCTCCGCGCGTACGAGCGATCGGGCGGTCTCGTCGTGCTGATCAGCCGCAACGAGCTCGACCTCCGCACGGTGCTCGTCGACAACCTCGCCGGCGCCGAGGCGCTCGCCCGTGGCCTCGTCGGCATCGGCTACCGCCGCTTCGCCGTCATCACCGGCGGCGAGGGACTGCGCACCGCGGCCGACCGCGTCGAGGGCTTCCGCGCCGGGCTCGCCGCCACCGGCGGCACGCTCGAGGACGACGACGTGATCCGCGACGCGTTCACCCGCGACGGCGGCTACGACGGCATGCGCCGCCTGCTCGAACGCGGACTCGGCGACGTCGAGTGCGTGTTCGCCGCCAACGACGTCATGGCCGTCGGCGCCCTGTCGGCCATCCGCGACGCCGGCCTGACACCAGGCACGGATGTCGCGGTCGCCGGCTTCGACGACATTCCCACCGTTCGCGACGTCACGCCGGCGCTCACCACGGTGCGCGTCCCCCTCGAGGAGATCGGGCGCCGCGCCCTCCGCCTCGCACTCGGCGACGCGGTCGCCCAGGCCGAGGGCGCCGTGCGCACCGAGGTCGTCATCCGCGAGTCCACGCCCCCGCGCAAGTAGCCGGCACCCCAGGGCTCGGTCAGTCGGGCGGGCCGGCGGTGCACGGATGCCGTGCGCCCGCGGCATCCGCTCGGCGACGCCCGCCCGCGGCACGCTTCGACCGGAAGCCCGAGTCGCAGGACGACTCGACCGACGCGCCGGTCGACGGCCGGCGAGTCACGCGATTCGTCCTTCGACTCGAGAAGCGCCGGGGCGCGAGCGCACGAGCGCCGGTCGCGCCCCCGCGACCCGCGTGACGACGCCCCGCGACCTGGGTGTTGCGCGATCGCGCGATCGTGTCCTACACTCGGGTAAACGCTTTCCCGCAGCGGTGCGGCGGCCTCCGCCACCCGCTCCCGGCCCGAACAGGAATCACCGTGGCAGAGCAGACCACCCAGCAGGCCAGCCCGCAGGCCCAGTCCATCGGCATCATCATGAACGGCGTCTCCGGGCGCATGGGATACCGGCAGCACCTCGTGCGGTCGATCCTGGCGATCCGCGAGCAGGGCGGGGTCGAGCTCTCCGACGGCACGCGCGTGCAGGTCGAGCCCATCCTCGTCGGCCGCTCCGAGCAGAAGCTCGCCGAGCTCGCCGAGAAGCACGGCATCGAGCACTACACGACGAACCTCGACGAGGCGCTCGCCGACGACCGCTGGCAGATCTACGCCGACTTCCTCGTGACGAAGGCCCGCGCGGCCGCGCTCCGCAAGGCCATCGCCGCCGGCAAGGCGATCTACACCGAGAAGCCGACCGCCGAGAGCTTCGAGGAGGCGCTCGAGCTCGCGAAGCTCGCGACGGCCGCCGGCATCAAGAACGGCGTCGTGCACGACAAGCTCTACCTCCCCGGCCTGCAGAAGCTGAAGCGCCTCATCGACTCGGGCTTCTTCGGTCGCATCCTCAGCGTCCGCGGCGAGTTCGGCTACTGGGTCTTCGAGGGCGACTGGCAGCCCGCCCAGCGCCCGAGCTGGAACTACCGCGCCGAGGACGGCGGCGGCATCATCGTCGACATGTTCCCGCACTGGAACTACGTGCTCGAGAACCTCTTCGGCCGCGTCGAATCCGTCTACGCGAAGGCCGTCACCGAGATCCCCGAGCGCGTCGACGAGAAGGGCAACACCTACCCGGCCACCGCCGACGACGCCGCGTACGCGATCTTCGAGCTCGAGGGCGGCGTGATCGCCCAGCTCAACTCGAGCTGGACCACGCGCGTCAACCGCGACGAGCTCGTCGAGTTCCAGGTCGACGGCACGCACGGCTCCGCCGTCGTGGGCCTCTTCGGCTGCAAGATCCAGCCGCGCAACGCCACGCCCAAGCCCGTGTGGAACCCCGACCTCGCCGACGCGCACGACTACGCCGCCGACTGGATCGAGTCCCCGGGAAACCGGGAGTTCGAGAACGGCTTCAAGACGCAGTGGGAGGAGTTCATCCGCCACGTCGTCGAGGACGCCCCCAACCACTACGACTTCCTCGCCGGCGCCCGCGGCGTGCTCCTCGCCGAGGAGGGCCTGCGCTCCTCCGCCGAGGGCCGGCGCATCGCCATCCCCGAGGTCACGATCGAGACGACGGATGCCGCGACGGCCACGGATGCCGCAGCCCCCGTCGAGGCGCAGGCGCCCGACGCCGCCCCCGAGCTGACCGGAGCACGCTGACCATGACCGCGATCACCCTCATCGACGGCGAGGGCGCGCTGCGCTCGGTGCCGCTGGCGGAGGCGCCCGCGTTCCAGAAGCCGCGGCATCCGCTCGCCAGCCGCGTCGCCTACGCCGCCGCGCACGTCGTGCCGAAGCCGTTCGCCGACAACACCCCCGGCGAGCCGGCCGAGATCGACTGGGACGCCACCCTGGCCTTCCGCCATCACGTCTGGTCGTGGGGGCTCGGCGTCGCCGACGCCATGGACACCGCGCAGCGCAACATGGGCCTCGACGCCCTCGCCACGCGCGAACTGATCTCCCGCAGCGCCGCCGAGGCGGCGACCGTGGGTGCGAACCTCGTCGTCGGCGTGAACACCGACCATGTCGGCGACGAGTCCATCTCCCTCGACCAGGTCATCGACGCCTACAAGGAGCAGCTCCACCACGCCGAGGACGCGGGTGCGGGCGTCGTGCTCATGGCGAGCCGGCACCTGGCCCGGGCGGCACGCACGCCCGACGACTACCGTCGCGTGTATCGCGAGGTGCTCGCCGCGGCGGGCGCCCCGGTCGTGCTGCACTGGCTCGGCACGGCGTTCGATCCCGCGCTCGCGGGCTACTTCGGCTCCGACGACACGGATGCCGCGTCGGCGACCCTGTTGCAGATCATCGAGTACAACCGCGACAAGGTGCAGGGCGTGAAGATGAGCCTGCTCGACGCCGACGCGGAGATCTCGGTGCGCGAGCGGCTCCCCGAGACCGCCCGAATGTTCACGGGCGACGACTACCACTACGTCGGCCTCATCGAGGGAGACGAGCGCGGCCATTCAGACGCGCTGCTCGGCGCGTTCGCGGCACTCGCGCCGAACGCCTCGGCGGCGATCCAGGCCCTCGACCGCGGCGACGTCGCGGCGTACCGCGAGATCCTCGCGCCGACCGAACCGCTGTCGCAGCAGGTCTTCGCCGCGCCGACGTACTACTACAAGACGGGCGTCGCGTTCCTGTCGTGGCTCAACGGCCACCAGTCCGCGTTCCAGATGGTCGGCGGCCTCCACGCCGCGCGCAGCCTGCCGCACCTCTCCCGCATCGTCGAGCTGGCGAACGCGTCGGGCGCGCTCGAGCGCCCCGAGCTCGCCGCCGCCCGCTGGCACTCGTTGCTCACGCTGAACGGCGTCGACGTCACGGCCGCGACGCCAGCGGCATCCGCCGACGACGAAGCCGCCGTGCAGGATGCCGCGACCCGGCCGGCCGACGACGTCGAGGTGCTCGCGTGAGCGCCCCTTCGACGAACTCAGGGACCCCCTCGACCGGCGCAGCCGCCCACCCGCGCCTGTCGCTCAACCAGGCGACGATCAAGTACGCCGACCTCGACCAGGCGCTGCGCGCCGTCGCCGACGGCGGCTACGAGGCGATCGGACTGTGGCGCGAGCCCGTGCAGGCGGTCGGGCTCGAGGAGGCGGCCCGCCGGCTCGCGGACTCGGGCCTGCGCCTCTCGACGTACTGCCGCGGCGGGTTCTTCACGGTGCCCGAGGGTCCCGCGCGCCGCGCCGCGATCGACGACAACCGCCGCGGTATCGAGGAGAGCGCGACGCTCGCCGCCGCCGGCGCGCCCGGCTCGCGCGCCGTCTTCGTGCTCGTCGCGGGCGGGATCCCCGAGGGGTCGACCGACCTCGTCGGCGCCCGTGCGCGGGTTGCGGATGCCCTCGCCGAGCTCGCTCCCGAGGCGCAGGCCGCCGGTGTCACGCTCGCGATCGAGCCGCTGCACCCGATGTACGCCTCCGACCGCGCGGTCGTGTCGACGCTGAAGCAGGCGCTCGACCTGGCCGCGCCGTTCGACCCCGCCGTGGTCGGTGCGACGGTCGACACGTTCCACATCTGGTGGGACCCCGAGGTGCTGCCCCAGATCGCGCGCGCCGGCGCCGAGGGTCGCATCGCGACCTATCAGGTGTGCGACTGGAAGACCCCGCTGGCCGCCGACGTGCTGCTCAGCCGGCACGAGCCGGGCGACGGCGTGATCGACTTCGCCTCGCTGACGAGCGCGGTCGAGGCGACCGGTTACACCGGCGACATCGAGGTCGAGCTCTTCAACCAGCAGATCTGGGACGCGCCGTTCGCCGACGTCGTCGCCCGCACCGCCGCGGCGTTCGAGGCCGCCGTGGTGCCGCACCTCGCGGCATCCGTGCCCGTCTCGGTGGTCGAGTAGCGCCCGGCGAAGCCGGACGCGTATCGAGACCCTTGCTGCGTCTCGATACGCGTCGCCTCGGGCGGCGCTACTCGACGACCGGGGTCAGTCGAGCCGCCTGATCGGCGGCATCGTGAACGTGCCGTCGATCATCTCGGCACGCGGCTGGTAGACGCGCAGCATCGGGCGGAACCGGCCCTCGGGGGTCGGCAGCCAGTTCGCCGCGGCGGCCTCGTCGTCGGGGCGCTCGCGCTGCATGCGGATGACGAGCGATCCGTCCTCCCCCGTCACGAGCCCGGGCGTGCGATCGCCGATCGAGTACCGGTCGATCGGGTTGTCGACGAGGTAGAAGTCGGGCACCGAGTACATCGTGATCGACCAGAACGCGTCGGCCGGCGGCAGCTCCGTGAGGTGCAGCTCGTAGGCGTGCGATCCGTCGAGCGGGCGACCTTCCGAGTCGACGAACACCTCGGCGTAGACGGCCTCGTAGCCGTGGTTGCCCCAGAGCCCGTTTCGGGCGGCGCGCGCCCGGGTCGCATACGCGGTCGCCCGGTCGGCGATCCGCCACTCGGGTGCGTCGACCGTGCCGGGTCCCAGGAAGTCGACGTTGTAGTCGAAGCCGTGCGGCCAGGCCTGCCAGCCGTTCACCGCAGCGGCCGGGTCGGGCTTCGAGAGGTCCTCGACGCGGTTGCGACCCTCGACGAACGCATTGGCGAGGTGCTCCTCCTGGTCGCGCGCGACCACCCCGTAGGGGTTGCCGCGGGTCGTGACGCCGTAGTCCGCGAAGCGGTGCAGGTAGTCGACGTCGGGCTTCGCCGGCGGGAAGGCGAGGCTCCACGCCCGCAGCAGCTCCCAGAAGCGCAGGTGCTCGGGGATCTCCCCGTGCGGCTGCGGGATGCCCCGCAGCGGGCCGTCGCCCTCGAGCGGGGTGAGCGTGAACTGCGGCTGGAGCGCCGCGACCGCCGGCATGTCGTCGGTGCCGTCCACCGCGATGCGCCCGACGATCGCCGCCAGGTCGGTGGGCGACGGGATGACCGGAACGCCCTCGGGCGTCTCCCCCGACCAGCCGGGCGGCGCGATGACGTAAGTGCCCTCGCCGGTCCCGGTGGCGCGCCGCCCGACGTAGGCGAAGTTGTTCGTCCAGGCGTCGACGAACTGCAGCACGTAGTACCGGCCGTCGGTGTCGGGCACGTGCAGGAGCAGCGGGCCGCCCGAGAGGTCGAGCACCGCGAGGGCGTAGACCGTGTCGTTGTTGATGCTCACGAACGTGTCGGACGGCGATCCGAGCTTCGTCGCATGCGCGAATCGATTGATCCCCGCGGGCGGCAGCGAGCCGAGCCCGTGCGTCGCGATCGCCTGCATCGACGACACGTTGTACACCAACGGATACCCGAAGACGTATGCGTCGACGAGGAACTCCTCGGTCCAGCCCATCGATCCCCCTCCTGCGCGCCGCGCGGCGCGACTCCCGCCTCACACGCTACGCGTGGCGCGCCGTTCGAGCGAGAAGTAGAACAGCGCGTAGACGGCCGCCGACGCGACGATGCCGATCGCGAACAGCCAGGCGCTCGGCCGTTCCCACTCGAAGTCGGCGAGTCGCACGACGATCGCGAGCAGGATGCACGCGAGGCTCACGAGCTGCGCCTGGAACACGCGGCGGAACGCCGACCAGCGGTCGTCCCAGAGCATCCAGATGTTCACCAGGCCGGGAAGCGTGAGCACCGCGCCGACGACCCGGGCCGTGAGCGGCGTGACCTCCCACGCCCACGCGCCGACGAGCAGCGACGGCACGGTGAAGAGCACGAGCCCGGTCACGGTGGATGCCGCGCCGACGAGCGCGAGCACGTACCGCCACGGCGCGGGGATCTCGACGTCGTCTCCCTCGGGCATCCCGTCGTCCTCGCGGACGTTGAGGATGAGCGCCACGAGCACGAGCACCGGGGTCGAGACGTAGAGCGTCACCCACGTGATGAACGAGACGTGCCCGAAGTGGAACCGGTCCCAGTGCAGGAACGTGGCGATCCCGAGCAGCGTCGCGAACACGAGCACGGCGGGGAACCCGTACCGCACCCGGTGCCAGCGTCGCTGCACCGCGACCTGCACGAAGAACCAGATCCCGCCGGCGTACGCCGACCCGAGCAGCATTGCGGTGACCGGCGGCTGGATGGTCCAGGCGAAGTGCTGCTCGGTGCCGCCCGGCAGCACGAGCAGCAGGAACGCGGCCGCCACGAGGAACGGGATGATGACGAACGCGAGCACGCGCGTGTACGGGAGCACGCGGTCCTCGGGTCCGGCGCGGTGGCGCTCGGCGGCGTCGGTTCCGGGTGCCGTCTCGCTCATGGGGTGCCTCCTCGATGGGGCGGATGCCGCGGGCTCGGTGGTCAGGTGACGGATGCCGCGGCATCCGCCGTCTCGCGCTGCAGCGCGAACGCGACCGCGTCGTCGACGTGCATCCGGCGCCCGCGTGCGCGGGCCGCCTCGAACACGTCGCGGCCCGGTCCGGCGAGGATCGGATCGACGAACTGCTGGTGGAACGAGAACGAGGGGGCGTTGTACATTCCCGTCCGCTCCCGCACGATCTGCGCGGCGCCGAGGAGCGTGCCCGCGCGCGGGAGGTCGCCGGCGGCCGCGGCGACGGCCGTGAGCCCCTCGAGCCCGTAGGCCACGCCGTCGTCGTGGTGCAGCCGGACCGACTCGCTGAGGCTCTCCTCGAAGCAGTCGCGGGCGACGGAGAAGTCGCCGAGCAGCACCTCGGCCCAGCCCAGGTGGTGCAACGCGATCGCCGCGCCGAGGGCGTCATGCTGCCGCCGCGCCACCGCGAGGCTCGCCTCGAACCGCTCGACGGCCGCGCGCACGTCTCGGCTGAGGAGCGCCACGCGTCCGGTCGTGACGAGCGCCATCGCCTCGCCCCACGTGTCGTCGGCCTCGCGGAACAGGCCGAGGCTGCCCTCGAGCGCCTCGCCCGCGCGCACGACGTCGGGCTCGCGTGAGGCGAGCAGTGCGAGCGCGAGCGAGATGAGCGCGAGCGCCTCCCCCGACCGCTCGCCCTCGATGCGGAACAACGAGGCGCTCTCGCCGAGCCCGGGCACGAGGAGCTCGTCGGGATCCTGCCAGAACCCGATCGCGCGGGTGAAGTACAGTGCACGCGCCCGCGTGGCGGCGTCGAGCTCGTCGCCCGAATCGAGCACCTCCTGCATCCAGGCGTGCACCTCCCCGAGGTGGCCGTCGACCCACCAGTACACGTAGAGCGTCCATGCGAACTGCGCGGCGACCGCCCACTGCCGGGTGTCGAGCAGGTGGCGCACGGCGGTGCGCAGGTTGTCGCCCTCCTCGTGGAGCCGTGCGATCCATGCGAGCTGCGTGGCGCCCTCGAGCTCGTGCTCGGCCTGCTCGCCGAGCCGCACGTAGTACTGGGCGTGCCGGTCGCGCAGCTGGCGCAGGTCGTCGCGGCCGTCGAGCCGGTCGAGCGCGTATTCGCGCACGGTCGAGAGCATGGTGAACACCGCGCGATCGCCGCGGTCCTGCTGCCGCACCAGGCTGCCGTCGACGAGGGCGGCGAGGTCGTCGAGCGTGTCGGCGTCGGGGATGCCCTCGGCGATCCACTCGGCGGCGTCGAGCGCGAACACGCCCGAGAACACGCCGAGGCGGGCGAGCAGCTCCTGCTGGGTCGGCGTGAGCAGCTGCGTGCTCCACTCGATCGTCGAGCGGATCGTGCGCTGCCGCTCGGGGAGGTCGCGGGCTCCGCCGCCGAGCACGAGCAGGCGCTGGTCGAGCCGGTCGAGGAGCTCCGCCGGCGTCAGCACCCGCCCGCGCGCGGCGGCGAGCTCGAGTGCGAGCGGCACGCCGTCGAGCGCGACCACGATGCGCTCGACGTCCTCGACGTTCTCGGCCGTGAGCTCGAAGTCGGGTTTCGTCGCCCGCACGCGCTCGACGAAGAGCGCGACGGACGGCGTGTCGAGCGCCCGTGCGACCGTCGCGCCGCGTCGCATGTCGGGGAGGGCGAGCGGGCCGAGCTCGACGCCGTGCTCGCCGGTGACGCGCAGGAGGATGCGGCTCGTCGCGAGCACCGTGAGGTGCGGGGCATCCGTCAGCAGGGCTCGGATCGCGGGCGCCGCGTCGACGACCTGCTCCACGTTGTCGAGGAGCAGCAGCAGGCGGCGGTCGCGCACGGCCATTCGCAGCTTCTCGTGCAGCGTGCCGTCGCCGTTGTCGATGATGCCGAGCGCGTTCGCGATGGCGGCGGGCACGAGCGCCGCATCCGTGACGGGCGCGAGGTCGACGAACGCGATGCCGCCGGGGAACCGGTCGCGCACGCGGTTCGCGGCCTCGATCGACAGCCGGCTCTTGCCGATTCCGCCGGGACCCGTCAGCGTGACCAGCCGCACCCCCTCGTCGGCGAGCAGCTCGGCGACGGTGGCGACCTCCAGGTCGCGGCCGATGAGCGAGGTGAGCGAGGTCGGGAGCTCGACCGTGCCGCCCATCGACGTGAAGGGCGCCTCGTCGGGCTCGGCCGCCCGCGCGAACCGCTCGGCGAGGAGCGTCGCGAGGTCGGCGCGCACGAGCTCTGCGAGCTGCTGCGGGTCGGTGAAGTGCACGTAGGACGCACGGTCGTCGGCCTTGATGCGGGCGAGGAGGTCGGCGAGGCGCGGCTCGTGTTCATCGCCGTCCTTCACGTAGACGAGCTTCGGCATGGCGGGCGGCGCCAGGCGGTACTCGTCCTCGAGCCCCGAGAGCTCCTCCCCCGGCGCGATCCAGCCGTACTGCTCGCCGTAGAGCCCCACGAAGATGTCGCTCTGCGCGAGGTAGGCGCGGTAGAGGTCGCGCGGCGGATGCGGTCGCGCTCCGAGCTCGAACATCACGGGCGCGAGGTTGAGCTGCTCGATCGCGGCGCGCACGGCGCGGCGCTCGGGCGCGAGCTCCCGGAGCGTGGAGCTCACGAACACGCGCAGGCGCTGGTCTGGCGTGCGGATCGCCGGATCGGCGGGGCTCATGCCTTCGAGTCTGTTCCCCGCGGCATCCGGCTGTAAATACCCATCACGGGGCTCGCCGGGCGCGCGTGCTGGCGGCCCGTGGCGGGCCGGCGGTACAGTGGCGCCGTGGCGGCCTTCCGCCGCTCGCCGCGCCGCTCCGGGGGGAGTCGAATGGTTGCCCAGCAGCACTCCGCCGGCCAGCCGGTGATCCTCGTGGTCTCGGCCGACGAGGGCGTGCGCGCGTCGCTGCTCGAGCCGTTGCGACGGCGCTACGCCGACGACTACCGCGTGGTCGAGGCCGACGGTCCGGCGAGCGCGGTGGCGGCCGTCGAGGAGCTCGCCGCGACCGAGGGCGGGAGCATGGCGCTCGTGCTGTCGGATGACGCGTCGCCCGTCGACGACCACGAGAGCGTCTTCGCGGCGGCGCGCCGCCGGTTCCCCGACGTGCGCCGCGGGCTCGTGATCGAGTGGGGTTCGTGGGCCGACCGGGTCACCTCCGACGCCGTGCTGCAGCTCATGACGCACGTGCAGATCGACTACTACGTGGTGCGGCCGACGCACTCGCCCGACGAGTCGTTCCATCGGGCGATCACCGACTTCCTCCGCGAGCACGAGGCCGCGGCGGGCAAGCGCCACCGGGCCTACACGGTCATCGGCGACGTCTCGCAGCCCCGCACGCACGAGCTGCGCAACCGCCTCGCCCGGGCGGGGGTTCCGGCCGATCACCTGGATCCCACCGCCGCCGACGCCCAGTCGATGCTGGATGCCGCGGGCGTCGCGTACACCGGCGTGCCGCTCGTGCGCACGGCCGACGGCCGCGTGCTCGTCGATCCCGACGACGCGGAGCTCGCCCGCGCCTACGGCCTCTCGACGTCGCTGCCCGATCACGTGGTCGACGTGGTCGTGATCGGCGCCGGGCCGTCGGGCCTCGCCGCGGCGGTGTACGCCTCATCCGAAGGCCTCGACACGCTCGTGCTCGAAGGCGAGTCGATCGGCGGGCAGGCGGGGTCGAGCTCCCTGATCCGCAACTACCTCGGTTTCTCGCGCGGCGTCTCGGGCGCGGAGCTCGCGCAGCGGGCCTACCAGCAGGCCTGGGTGTTCGGCGCGCAGTTCGCGCATACGCGACGGGTCACGGGCGTGCGCATGGTCGACGACGGGTTCGAGCTCGACGTGGCCGCCGCCGGCGCGAACGGCGCCGAGGCCGACGTGGTGCGGGCGCGCAGCGTCGTGCTCGCGTCGGGCGTGACGTACCGCCGGCTCGCGGCCCCCGGCCTGGCGAAGTTCGTGGGGTCGTCGGTGTTCTACGGCGCGTCCTCCGTCGAGGCGCGGGCGCAGACGGACCGCGACGTGCTCGTCGTCGGCGGCGGCAACTCCGCCGGGCAGGCGGCGCTCCACCTCGCGCGGTACGCCCGATCGGTGTCGCTCGTCGTGCGGGGACCCTCGCTCGCCGCGAGCATGTCGCAGTACCTCATCGACCAGCTGGATGCCGCGGGCGTCGGCCTCATCACGGGCTCCCACGTCGTGGATGCCGGCGCCACCCACGACCCCGACCGCCTCGACCACGTCGTGCTCCAGCGCTCGGACTCCGGTGAGCAGGTCTCGGTGCCGGCCGATGCGGTGTTCATCACGATCGGCGCCCGCCCGCACACCGAGTGGCTGCCGCCCGAGGTGCTGCGCGACCAGTGGGGCTCCGTCATCACGGGCGCCGAGGTGCTCGAGGAGGGCGGCCGGCGGGCGTGGCTCGGCAGCGGCCGCGACCCGTTCCCGCTCGAGTCGTCGGTGCCCGGCTTCTTCGCGGTGGGCGACGTGCGGCGCGGCTCGATCAAGCGCGTCGCCTCGGCGGTCGGCGAGGGCTCGGTCGTGATCTCCACCGTGCACCAGCACCTCGGGCCGCACGTCGGCGGCTGAACCCGCAGGACCCTCCCGCGCAGCGGAATCCCGTTCGCGCGCTGGAATCCCGCTCGCACGGGATTCCGGTGCGTGAACGGGATTCCGG
>CBFGWW010000056.1:0-14162 GCA_965652625.1 uncultured Agromyces sp. | reverse complement strand
CGGAGAACGCCGACGCGCCCAAGATCCCGCACCTCCTGCGCCGCATCTCGGAGCTGTTCGCGCCGCACAAGGCGGCGCTCACCGTCACCGTGATCCTCGTGCTCGTCGGCGCGGCACTCAGCGTCATCCCGCCGCTGCTGACCGAGCGCGCATTCGACGACGGCCTGTTCCCCGTCGGCGCGAACGGCGAGCTCGAGCCCCCGAACCTGCCCGTGCTCACCGGGATCGTCATCGCCATGATGGCCGTCTTCGTCGTCTCGTCGCTGCTCGGCGTGTGGCAGACCTGGCTCACCGCGAACGTGGGCAACAAGGTCATGGGCGCGCTCCGCGTGCGCATGTTCACGCACCTGCAGGGCATGGAGCTCAGCTTCTTCACGCGCACGAAGACCGGCATCATCCAGTCGCGCCTGCAGAACGACGTCGGCGGCGTGGCATCCGTGCTCACCAACACCGTCTCGAGCGTGCTCGGCAACACCGTCACGGTCATCTCGGCGTTCGTGGCCATGCTCATCCTGAACTGGCAGCTCACGATCATCGCGCTCATCCTGCTGCCCGTGATGGTCATCGCGCAGCGCCGCGTCGGCCAGGTGCGCGCCCGCATCGCGGCGAAGACGCAGGAGTCGCTGTCGGAGATGACCGCGATCACGCAGGAGACCCTCTCGGTGTCGGGCATCCTGCTGTCGAAGAGCTTCACGCGCCAGCGCAGCGAGATCGACCGGTACGCCGACGAGAACGCGAACCAGATCAGCCTGCAGGTGCGCCAGCAGATGACCGGCCAGTGGTTCTTCGCCATGGTCGGCATCTTCATGTCGGCCATCCCCGCGATCGTCTACCTGGTGTCGGGCTGGCTCATCGAGGGGGGCTCGACCGACATCACGGCGGGCACCATCGTCGCCTTCACGACGGTGCAGGCGCGACTGCTGTTCCCGCTCATGGCGCTCATGCGCGTGGCGCTCGACCTGCAGACCTCGGGCGCCCTCTTCGCGCGCATCTTCGAGTACCTCGACCTGCAGCCCTCGATCACGGATGCCCCCGGAGCCCGCGACGTGCGCGACGGGTCAGCGCTCGGGCGCGTCGAGTTCGACGACGTCACGTTCCGCTACCCCGACGCCGACGGAGACTCCGCACCCACGCTCGACGGCGTGAGCTTCACGATCGAGCCCGGCCAGTACGCGGCGTTCGTCGGACCGTCGGGCGCCGGCAAGACGACCGTGTCCTACCTCGTGCCGCGGCTGTACGAGGCATCCGACGGCTCGGTGCGGTTCGCCGGCGACGACGTGCGCGACCTGCGCCAGGAGTCGCTCATCTCGCACATCGGCGTCGTGAGCCAGGAGACGTACCTCTTCCATGCGTCGATCGGCGACAACCTGCGATACGCGAAGCCCGAGGCGAGCGACGACGAACTCGTGGCGGCCGCGCGGGCGGCCAACATCCACGAGACGATCATGTCGTTCCCCGAGGGCTACGACACCGTGGTGGGCGAACGCGGCTACCGCCTGTCGGGCGGCGAGAAGCAGCGCATCGCGATCGCCCGGGTGCTCCTGAAGGACCCGCCGGTGCTCGTGCTCGACGAGGCGACGAGCGCGCTCGACACCATCTCGGAGCGCGTCGTGCAGCAGGCCCTCGACGACGCCGCGCGCGGTCGCACGACCATCGCGATCGCGCACAGGCTCTCGACCGTCGTGGCCGCCGACGTGATCTTCGTGGTCGTCGCCGGGCGCATCGTCGAACGCGGCACGCACGCCGAGCTCGTGCTCGCCGACGGCGTCTACGCGTCGCTCTACCGCCAGCAGGAGGAGCGTCCCGTCCTCGAGGCGTGAGCGCGCCCGGCGGCGGGTCGCCGGCTCACCGGCTGCACCGCCGCACGAGCCGCCGGCGGCGACCGTCAGCTCCGCTCGGCGAGCATGCCCTCCATGAGCTCGATCTCGGCCTGCTGGCTCGCGACGATCGACTGCGCGAGGCTCAGCACCACGCGCGACTCGGCGCGTGCGAGCACGGCGTCGGCCATCTCGACGGCTCCCCGGTGGTGGGCGATCATCAGCTCGAGGAACTGCCGCTCCGCCTCGACGCCCGTCGAC
Source organism: uncultured Agromyces sp. (assembly GCA_965652625.1). Classification (GTDB taxonomy): domain Bacteria; phylum Actinomycetota; class Actinomycetes; order Actinomycetales; family Microbacteriaceae; genus Agromyces. The sequence goes on along the minus strand of CBFGWW010000056.1, from coordinate 12,084 downwards.
GCCTGCAGCTCGGCGATCTGCTCCGAGGTCGCCAGGCCGGGCATGGGGGCGCCGGGCTCATGGGCGGATGCCGCGGCATCCGTGCCCGTCGTCTCGTGCCCGCCGTGCTCGTCCGAGCCCTCGAGCGGCGGTCGCGTCATCCAGGTCATCGACGCCTCGGTGCCCGCCTGCGACAGGTCCCACTCCTCGAGCCAGCCGTACATCTGGCCCGCCTGCTGCGCCTGCGTGGTGGCGATGTCGTAGGCGAGGCGGCGCACGTCGGGGTCGTCGGTGAGATCGCGCACGATCATCGCGAGCTCCACGCCCTGCAGGTGGTGCACCTGCATGTCGCGCGCGAAACCCGCCTCGGCGCTGCGATCGTCGGGGGTCGGCTCGGCGAGCGTCGACAGGCGCCCGAGCGAGAACGCGACGACGGCCACGACGACGATCGCGAGGCCCGCGGCCACGAGGACGGCGATCCGTCCGGCGCGCGAGGGCGGGCGATGCGCGTCGACGGCCTCGGCCGCTTCAGGCGTCGGATGCCCCGGGGTCACGCCTTGCCCGGTGCGTCCACGCCGCCCGTGCACAGGGCGCCGGGCTCGGGCACGAGGTCGCTCTTCCAGTACTCCTCGAAGAACTGGGCGATGCGCGGGTCGTCGGCCTCGTCGACCTGGAGCTGCACGTTCCAGCCGCTCAGCACGATCGGGGAGGGCAGGCCGTCGAACGGCGAGAGGATGACGTACGTCGACGGGAGCTTCGCCTTCAGCTCGTCGAGGTCTGCCGCCGAGAGCGACGCGTCGTACGTCACCCACAGCGCGCCGTGCTCGAGCGAGTGCACCGCGTTCTCGTTCGGCACCGGCTCGGTGTACACGGCGCAGTTCAGCCACGCGGGGTTGTGCTCGCCGCCGGCGGGCGGGGTCTGGGCGTAGTCGACCGCACCCTGCACGTGCGCCGACGTGTTCTCGAAGGTCTCGACGCCCTCGATCTCGGCGCCCGAGCCACCCGCGGTGTACGACGCCGGCTGCGGGATGAGCACGAACGAGACCACGAGCAGCGCGACGACCACGACGCCGCCGACGATCGCGGACGCGATCGCGATCGTGCGGTTCCGCTTGCGGCGCTCCTCCTGCTTGCGGAACTCGGCGAGCTTGCGCTCCCGCTCCGCCGCTCGCTGCTGCTTGATCGTGGGCTTGCCAGAACTCACGTGGGGGCCTTCCGGTCGCGTGGGGGAGCGCAGGGAGCGCGCAGGGCAATGTCAATACGAGCGCATGCACCTGTGAAAGCACCGTGCCGAGCACGCTTCGCCGTGCGAACACGGTCGTGAGAAGAGTATGCCTCACGTGCCGCGGGCCGACGGGCGTCGCCCGAGGGAGTCCGAGGCCGTCTGCGCACGCCGGGGATCGGCCGAGCGCCCGGCCGCCCAGTCCGGCTAGGCTGGGCGCGTGAGCGCCCCCATGCTGTGTCGTCGCTGAGGCAGGCGACCCCTTCCGACGCGTCCACGCAGCATCCGCTCGCTGTTCGACGCACTCCACCAGAGGAATGAACACGGCATGAAGTACGCAGAGTCGATCGTCGACCTCGTCGGCGACACCCCGCTCGTCAAGCTCCACCGCGTCACCGAGGGGGTGACGGATGCCACGGTGCTGGTGAAGCTCGAGTACTTCAACCCCGGCGGTTCGGTGAAGGACCGCATCGCGAGCCGACTCATCGACGCCGCGGAGCGCGAAGGCAAGCTGAAGCCGGGCGGCACCATCGTGGAACCCACCTCGGGCAACACCGGCGTGGGGCTCGCGCTCGTCGCCCAGCAGCGCGGCTACAAGTGCATCTTCGTGTGCCCCGACAAGGTCAGTGAAGACAAGCGGAACGTGCTCATGGCCTACGGCGCCGAGGTCGTGGTGACGCCCACGACCGTCGCGCCCGACAGCCCCGAGTCGTACTACGGCGTCTCCGACCGGCTCGCCCGCGAGATCCCGGGCGCGTTCAAGCCCGACCAGTACTCCAACCCCAACGGCCCGCGTTCGCACTACGAGACCACCGGTCCCGAGATCTGGCGCGACACCGACGGCAAGGTCACGCACTTCGTCGCCGGCGTCGGCACGGGCGGCACCATCACGGGCACCGGCCGCTACCTGCGCGAGGTGTCGGGCGACACCGTGCGCATCATCGGCGCCGACCCCGAGGGCTCCGTCTACTCGGGCGGCACCGGCCGGCCCTACTTCGTCGAGGGCGTCGGCGAGGACTTCTGGCCGAAGGCGTACGACCCCGAGGTGCCGCACGAGGTGATCCCGGTGAGCGACGCCGAGTCGTTCGCGATGACGCGGCGGCTCGCCCGCGAGGAGGGCCTCCTCGTCGGCGGGTCGAGCGGCATGGCCGTCGTCGCAGCGCTGAAGGCGGCGGCATCCGCCGGCCCCGACGACGTGTTCGTGGTGCTGCTGCCCGACTCCGGGCGCGGCTACCTCGGCAAGATCTTCAACGACAAGTGGCTGCGCGCCTACGGCTTCGGCAACGCGCCGGCGGGGCACACCGTGCGCAACCTGCTCGACGCGAAGGCCGACCGCACGGCGCCGCTCGTCTACGTGCACCCGAGCGACACCGTGAAGGACGCGATCGACCGCATGGCCGAGTCGGGCGTCTCGCAGCTCGTGGTGCTGTCGGCCGAGCCGCCCGTCGTGCTCGGCGAGGTGGTCGGCGCGCTGCATGAAGATGCACTGCTCGACCTCGTGTTCTCGGGCCGGGCCAACCTCACCGACGACGTCTCGACCGTGGTCGGCGAGCCGCTGCCGCTCATCGGCGTGAACGAGCCCGTCGCGACGGCGCGCGCGGCGTTCGGCGACGCCGCCGCGATGCTCGTGACCGACGGCGGCAAGGCGCTCGGCGTGATCAGCCGCACCGACCTGCTCTCGTACCTCTCCTCCTGATCCACCGGATGCCGCCGCGGCATCCGTCATGAAAGGCCCACGCACCATGCACGACGACGCGCGCTTCGACACCCGCGCCATCCACGCCGGACAGGCGTTCGACCCGACCACCGGCGCGGTCATCCCCCCGATCTACCAGACCTCCACCTACGTGCAGGACGGCATCGGCGGCCTGCGCGGCGGCTACGAGTACTCGCGCGGCGGCAACCCGAGCCGCACGGCGCTCGAGACGCAGCTCGCGGCACTCGAGGGCGGCATCCGAGGCCTCTCGTTCGCGTCGGGGCTCGCGGCCGAGGACGCGCTGCTGCGCACGGTGCTCGTGCCCGGCGACCACGTGGTGATCGGCAACGACGTCTACGGCGGCACGCACCGCCTCGTGCGCCGCATCTTCGGCGCGTGGGGCATCCGCCATTCGACCGTCGACACGAGCGACCTCGACCAGGTGCGCGCCGCGGTCGAGCTCGGCACCACGAAGGTGCTGTGGGTCGAGACGCCCTCGAACCCGCTCATGAAGATCTCGGACATCGCCGCGCTCACCGAGCTCGGCAACGAGGCGGGCGTGCTCGTCGTGGTCGACAACACGTTCGCGTCGCCCGCGCTGCAGCAGCCCATCGGACTCGGTGCCGACGTCGTCATCCACTCGACGACGAAGTACCTCGGCGGCCACTCCGACGTGGTGGGCGGCGGGCTCGTGTTCGCAGCCGGCCAGGAGGAGCTCGCGGAGCGGGTGACGTTCACGCAGTTCGCCGCCGGTGCCGTCTCGGGGCCGTTCGACGCGTTCCTCACGACGCGCGGCATCAAGACCCTCGGCATCCGGATGCAGCGCCACAGCGAGAACGCGCTCGCGATCGCCCGGCGCCTCGAGGAGCACGCCGGCATCGCCCGCGTGCTGTACCCGGGCCTCGAGTCGCACCCCGGTCACGAGCTCGCGGCGCGGCAGATGTCGGCGTTCGGCGGCATGGTCTCGATCGACCTCGAGGGCGGGGCCGCGGCGGCGCGCCGGTTCGCGGAGTCGACCGAGCTGTTCCAGCTCGCGGAGTCGCTCGGCGGCGTCGAGTCGCTCGTGAACTACCCGTCGGAGATGACGCACGCGTCGGTGCGCGGCACCGAGGCCGAGGTGCCCGAGTCGATCGTGCGCCTCTCGGTCGGCATCGAGGACGTCGAGGACCTGCTCGAGGACATCGATCGGGCGCTCGCGCGGCTGTAGCTCCACCGGGCGGTGGGACAATGGAGGCAACGGCGCGCGGCACGTCACCGGCGCCGAGGAGATGAGCTCCATGGTCTGGCTCTGGGTCACCATCATCATCGTCGGCATCCTCGCCATCGTCCTGTTCTTCATGTCGGTGAAGATCGTGAAGCAGTACGAGCGCGGCGTCGTGCTGCGGTTCGGACGGCTGCACGACGTGCGCGAGCCCGGCATCCGATTCATCATCCCGATCGTCGACGTGATGACGAAGGTGTCGTTCCGCATCGTCACGCTGCCGATCCAGTCGCAGGGCATCATCACGCGCGACAACGTGAGCGTGGGGGTCTCCGCGGTCGCGTACTACCGGGTGGTCGACGCGGTGAAGTCGGTGATCGCGATCGAGAACGTGAAGTCGGCGATCGACCAGATCGCCCAGACCACCCTGCGAAAGGTCGTCGGGCAGCACCACCTCGACGAGGCGCTCTCCGACACGGCGACGCTGAACGCCAACATCCGGGAGATCCTCGACGTGACCACCGCGGAGTGGGGCGTCGAGGTGACGCTCGTCGAGCTGAAGGACATCCTGCTGCCCGACTCGATGAAGCGGGCGATGGCCCGGCAGGCCGAGGCGGAGCGCGAGAAGCGGGCGAAGATCATCGCGGCCGAGGGCGAGGCGATGGCCGCGGCGCAGCTCGGCGCCGCGTCCGACACGATGATGGCGCATCCGCTCGCCCTGCAGCTGCGCACGCTGCAGAGCATCGTGGAGGTGGGCGTCGACAAGAACACGCTGGTCGTGTTCCCCGCGCCGCTCATGTCCTCCATCGGCGAGCTCACGTCGTTCATCGACCGGGAGGCAGCGGTCTCGCAGGTGCGCGGGCACTGACGGCAGGACTGGCAGGAATTCGACGAAGAGTGTCGATCCTGCCATCGACCGTGTCGGTGGGATGCCCCAGAATGAGCGGGTGACATCGAACCAGACCATCGCCGGGGCAGTCGCAGACGCCGCCGACACGACCGGGTCGCACGCCCACCACGGCTCGCTCGGACTCGTGCAGGGTACCGCGCTCTACATCGCGAGCGTGCTCGGCACCGGCATCCTCGTGCTCCCGGGACTCGCGGCCGCTGCCGCCGGACCGGCCTCGATCGTGGCCGTCGCCGCCGTGCTCGTGCTCTCGATCCCGCTCGCGGGCACGTTCGCCGCGCTCGCGTCGCGCTACCCCGACCCGGGCGGTGTGGCGAGCTACGTGCGCCGCACGCTCGGCGACACGGCCGCGCGCATGACGGGCTACTGGTTCTTCTTCGGCGTCGCCTTCGGCGCACCCGTCCTCGCGGTGCTCGGCGGCGAGTACGTCGTCGCCGTGCTCGGCGTCGACCGCGCCGCAGTGCCGATCATCGCCCTGGCGATCTTCGTGCCGCCGTTCATCGCGAACTGGTTCGGCGTGCGAGTCGCGGGCTGGGCGCAGTTCGTGCTCACCGGACTCCTGATCGCCGTCGTCGTCGGCGTGGTCGCCGTGACCTTCCCCGCGGTCGAGGCGTCGAACTTCCAGCCGTTCCTCCCGAACGGCTGGGGCGGTGTCGGCGTCGCGATCAGCCTCTTCGTCTGGGCGTTCGCGGGCTGGGAGGTCGGAACCCACATCGCCGGCGAGTTCAAGAACCCGCGTCGCATCATCCCGCTCGCCACCGCCATCGCGATCGTGGTGGTCGGAGCCGGGTACCTGGCACTCCAGGTCGTCACCGTCGCGGTGCTCGGGCCCCGCGCGGGCGAGGGGCAGGTGCCACTCCTCGACCTGGTCGAGACGACCGCGCCGGGCGTCGGGTCGGTGCTCGTCGCGATCGTCACGGCGATCGTCTGCCTCGGCGTGATGAACGCGTACCTGCCGGCCTTCGCGAAGCTGGGCGCGGCGCTCGGTCGCGACGGCGACCTCCCGCGGTTCTTCGCGAAGGGCGCTGCTGCGGGCGAGGTGCCGCGTCGCGCGCTCATGCTCACCGCCGTGCTGGTCGCCGTCTACTTCGTGCTGATGCTCCTGAACGGCTTGAACCTGTCGGCCTTCATCCTCATCCACACCAGCAACATGGTCTCGATCTACGCCGCAGGCATGGTCGCCGCGACGCTGCTGCTGCGGCGTTGGTCCTTCGGCTGGTGGCTCGCCGTCGTGGCGACGATCATGACCGCGGGGCTGCTCGTGCTCGCGTGGCAGAACCTCCTCGTGCCCCTCGTGCTCGCCATGGCCGCGCTGCTCGTGACCCTGGTGCGCCGGCTGCGCCGCGGACGCAGCGCGCGGACCACTCGAGTCTCGACCGATGCCGATGCCGATGCCGATGCAGACACCGAGCCCGCCGTGCGCGCCCCCGTACCCGTCCTCACTGCCACCGCCCGTCAGGAGCCCAGTTGACCGAGTACCGCGCCGCCTTCGACGCCGACATCGAGTTCGTGAACGGAGGCGGGCTGCAGGCTCAGGGCTTCCGACTCGACCTCCCGTCGGCCGACCTGACCGAGACGCAGATCGGCGAGCTCCTCGTCGGGCACCTGGGACTGGCAATGGTCGGCCGTATCGAGCTGTCGAACCTCGAGATCGTCGAGGAGGCGCACAAGGGCTCGCGCGGCGTGGGCGAGGCGTCGACCGATACCGCGGCATCCGCTGCTCGCACCGGCGTGGCAGGCGTGGCCCGCGGCGAGCTCGTCGACCTGAGCCACACGATCCGGGCCGGACTCGTGACGTATCCCGGCATCCCCGCGCCGACCATCACGGCGCACCTCACGCGCGAGGCGTCGCGCGAGCACTACGCGCCGGGCACCGAGTTCGCGATCGACATCATCGCCATGGCCGGCAACACCGGCACCTACCTCGACTCGCCGTTCCACCGCTACGCCGGGGGCGGCGACCTCGCGAGCCTCGACCTCGACACGCTCGTGGGCGTGCCCGCCGAGGTCTTCCGATTCACGGATGCCGCGACGCGCGGCATCCCGGCCGAGGCGTTCCTCGACCGCGACCTGGCCGGCACCGCCGTGCTCCTGCACACCGGCTGGAGTCGCCACTTCGGCACGCCGGAGTACGCGCACGGATCGCCGTTCCTCACCGAGGCCGGGGCGCAGCACCTCGTCGACGCGGGCGCCGCGATCGTGGGCATCGACGCGCTCAACATCGACGACACCGAGTCGGGCGGCACCCGCCCGGCGCACTCGATCCTGCTCGCGGCCGGCGTCCACGTGGTGGAGCATCTCACCGGGCTCGATCGGGTGCCCGTGCGGGGCGCTCGCTTCACGGCCGTGCCGCCGCGCGTCGAGGGCTTCGGCACGTTCCCGGTGCGGGCGTTCGCGGAACTGCCGGTCGGCTGAGCCGACGGTCGCCCCGACGAGCCGCCGCGGTCGAGCCGCTGCGTCGACCCGACGCCGCGACCCACGGCCTCGGCCGGTGGCATCCGTCGAGTTCGTGGGTGAGGATAAGGGAATGATCGCTCCCGAGTACTCGCTTCGCGATGGCACCTCCCTTCCCGCGATCGGGCTCGGCACGTACGGACTCAACGAGCAGGCCGGCATCGAGGCCATCGTCTCGGGCATCGCCGACGGCTACCGCCTGCTCGACACCGCCTACAACTACGGCAACGAGGACGTCGTGGGCGAGGCCGTGCGCCGCTCGGGCGTCGACCGCAGCGATCTCGTGATCACGACCAAGCTCCCTGGCCGCCACCACGGCTACGACGAGACCATCGCCAGCCTCGAGGAGTCCCGCCGTCGACTCGACGTCGAGTGGGTCGATCTCTACCTCATCCACTGGCCGTTGCCGCGGATCGACAAGTTCGTCGACAGCTGGAAGGCCATGATCCGCCTGCGCGAGCGCGGGCTCGTGCGCTCGATCGGCGTCTCGAACTTCACCGCCGACATGCTCGACCGCCTCGACCGCGAGACCGGCGTCGTGCCGTCGGTGAACCAGGTCGAGCTGCACCCGTACTTCCCGCAGGAGGAGCTGCGCGCCTACCACGACGAGCACGACATCCGCACCGAGAGCTGGAGCCCGCTCGCGAAGCGCTCCGAGCTGCTGCAGGAGCCGATCATCACCGAGCTCGCCGCTGCGAAGGGCGTGACGCCGGCGCAGATCGTGCTGCGCTGGCACGTCGAGCTCGAGGCGGTGCCGATCCCGAAGTCGGCGGATGCCGCGCGCCGGCGCGCGAACCTCGACGTGTTCTCGTTCAGCCTCGAGCCCGAGGAGGTCGAGGCGGTCTCCGCGCTGTCGCGCGGGCGGCTGTGGGGCGCCGACCCCGACACGCACGAGGAGTTCTAGCCGGCCTCCGCCGGCGGCGTCGCGACTCGCTCGGGCGCCGTGTCCGCGCGCGCCGATAGGCTGAATCGAGTGAGCGACTCGACGACGAACCCCGGGCCCGACACCGGCGAGCATTCGGTGGAGCCGGTCGCCGAGGCGGTCGCGTCGGCCGAGGCATCCGCTCGGGTCGGGACCGAGGCCGCGACGAGCCACGGGTCCGACGCACTGCGTCGTGCCGACACCGGCGCCATGGCCGAGGCCGGGGCGGCAGCGGCCGCACCGCCGGCGCGCAGCACGTTCTCGCTGCCCTACCGCTGGCTCTCGATCGGGATGTACTCGATCATCTTCCTCGCGGCGTTCGAGGCCATGGCGGTCACGACGATCATGCCGCTCGTCGCGCGCGACCTCGACGGCGTCGAGTTCTTCGCGCTCGCGTTCGCGGTGCCGCTCGCGGCGGGCATCATCGGCATGGTGCTCGCCGGCAACTGGACCGACCGATCGGGCCCGTTGCCCTCGCTCATCACGTCGGCCGTGCTGTTCGTCGTGGGCCTGCTCATCGCCGGCACGGCCGTGAACATGCCCGTGTTCATCCTGGGTCGCTTCGTGCACGGCGTCTCGGGCGCAGCGGTCATCGTGCCGCTCTACGTCATCGTGGCGCGCATCTACCCCGAGGCGCTGCGGGCGCGGGTGTTCGCGGGCTTCGCGGCCGCGTGGGTGATCCCGTCGATCGTCGGGCCCGCGCTCGCCGGCCTCGTCGCCGAGACCGTCAGTTGGCACTGGGTGTTCCTCGGCGTGATCGCCCTCATCGTGCCGGCAGCCGCCATGATGCTCCCGCCGATCCTCCGGGTGCGCGACCAGGTGCAGGGCGATCCGACCGTGCGCTGGAGCGTCGCCCGGGTCGCCTGGGCGGTGCTCGCCGCGGCGTCGGCGCTCGCGCTGTCGCTCTCGAAGGAGTTCGCCGATCCGTGGCGCTGGATCGTCGCGATCGCGTCCATCGTGCTCGTGGCCGTCGCCGCGCGACCGCTCATGCCGGTCGGCACCCTGCGCGCCGCTCGGGGGATGCCCGCGACCGTCCTGCTCCGGCTCATCGTGGCCGGCGCGTTCTTCGGCAGCGAGATCTACCTGCCCTACCTGCTCATCGAGCGGTACGAGTTCTCGCCGAGCCTCGCCGGCGTCGTGCTCACCGGCGCGGGCGTGACCTGGGCGGCGGGCTCGTGGCTGCAGGGGCGCCTGGGCGATCGGATGTCGAACACGCAGGCCGTGCAGCTCGGTGCGAGCGTGCTCGCGGCCGCGCTCGTCGTGGTGCTGCTCGTGTCGGCGTTCACGCTGGCGCCGGCGATCGCGTTCGTCGCCTGGACGATCGCGGGCGGCGCGATGGGCATCATGTACCCGCGGTTCTCGGTCGCCGTGCTGAAGCTCTCGCCCGTGTCGTCGCAGGGCTTCAACAGTGCCGCGCTCTCGATCGGCGAGTCCCTCGGCGCGGCCGTCGCGCTCGCGCTCACCGCGCTCGTGTCGAGCACCCTCGCCGCGGGCGCGTTCACGGCGGACTTCGCCGTGACGGTGGCGATCGCGGTGCTCGCGGTCGTGCTCGCACCGCGGGTGCGGCCCCGAGACGCCGCCGCGGCATCCGAAACGAGCTGAGTCGGGCCCGACGGCGGCGTCGCGGCATCCGATTCGACCTGAGACGGCTGCCCGTCGTGTGACGGCACACGCATGCGGGTCGTCGCCCGCGCCAGCGCGGATGTGACGTCACATCTGTGACTGTCACATTCCGGCGGAGTTGTGCATAATTGGGGACGACGAAGCATGTGACCGTGCACATGCCGGGACCCGATCGGGGACGCCGTGCCGGAGGAGCCGCAGCGGGGGAGAGCCCCGAGCATCCGCGATGTCGCGCGCCTCGCGGGCGTCTCGCACCAGACCGTGTCGCGCGTGCTCAACAACCACCCGAGCATCCGGCCCGAGACGAAGCAGCGCGTGCTCGACGTCATGGCCGAGCTGCAGTACAAGCCCAACCGCGCGGCCCGCGCGCTCGTCACGAGCCGGTCGCGCACGATCGGCATCCTGTCGGCGTCGAGCACGCAGTACGGCCCGGCGTCGAGCATCGCCGCCATCGAGGAGGCCGCTCGCGCGGCCGGCTACTGGGTGAGCACCGCGAACATCGACTCGTCGGATGCGGGGTCGATCTCCGACGGGCTCGCGCACCTCGCCGTCCAGGGCATCGAGGGTCTCGTCGTGATCGCGCCGCAGGTGCGGGTGTTCGACACGCTCGCCCAGCTGTCGATCGACGTGCCGTACGTGTCGCTGCAGTCCACCGGACGAGATCCCGACCACGCGCTCTCGGTCGACCAGATCGCCGGGGCGCGCATGGCGACGCGGCACCTGATCCAGCTCGGACACCGCGGGATCTACCACCTCGCGGGGCCGCAGGACTGGATCGAGGCCGAGGCCAGGATGCGCGGGTTCCTCGACGAGATGAGCGCCCAGGACGTGCCGACGACCGCGCCGATCCTCGGCGACTGGACGGCCGACTTCGGCTACTGGGCGGGCCGCGAGCTGCTCACCGTGCGCGACTTCACGGCGATCTTCGCGTCGAACGACCAGATGGCCCTCGGGCTCATGCACGCCGTGCGCGACGCGGGCCTCGAGATCCCGCGCGACATCTCGATCATCGGGTTCGACGACATCCCCGAGGCGCCGCACTTCTGGCCGCCGCTGACGACCGTGCGGCAGGACTTCGCCGAGCTCGGGCGCCGCTGCGTGGCACTGCTGCTCGGCGATCTCGACCCCGCCGCGGCCGACTACCACGGCACGATCGTGCCCGAGCTGATCATCCGCGGGTCGACGGGTGCGCCGCCGTGGTGAGCCGCCGGCGGCCGCCGGCGCGTCGTCGCCGGTTGCCGCATCGGCGGCCGACGGTGCGCGCCCGCGGCATCCGGGCCGTTACCGTTCCGTGACCTCCGTGAGTTGACAGCACGATCGCCCGTGCGGTTAGCATGTGTGACGTTCGTGTGAACGGTCACATCCCGACACATGGCCGGTTCCATCCAGATCGACGAAGGAGTCCCGCGTGCTCGTCACCGAGGTTGCGCACGTTCCCGCCCCGAGCGGCAGCGCGTTCGACGGTGCCCGTGGGGGTGCGCGATGAGCTCGTTCGGCCCGCAGGTCGAGGTGGCCATCGCCCGGGTCCGCGCCGAGGTCGCGAAGCTCCACGCCGAGCTGACGCGCTACGGCCTCGTCGTCTGGACGGGCGGCAACGTCTCGGGCCGAGTCCCCGGCGCCGACCTGTTCGTGATCAAGCCGTCGGGCGTCTCGTACGACGAGCTGGCGCCCGAGAACATGATCCTCTGCGACCTCGACGGCAACGTGATCCCGGGCACGCCCGGCGCCGACCGCTCCCCGTCGAGCGATACGGCCGCGCACGCCTACGTGTACCGCAACATGCCCGACGTCGGCGGCGTCGTGCACACGCACTCGACCTACGCGACGGCCTGGGCGGCGCGCGGCGAGGAGATCCCCTGCGTGATCACCGCCATGGCCGACGAGTTCGGCGGGCCCATCCCCGTCGGCCCGTTCGCGATCATCGGCGACGACTCGATCGGCAAGGGCATCGTCGAGACGCTCACCGGCCACCGCTCGCGCGCCGTGCTCATGCAGAACCACGGCCCGTTCACGATCGGCGCGAATGCCAAGGACGCCGTCAAGGCCGCGGTCATGGTCGAGGACGTCGCGCGCACCGTGC
>CBFGWW010000055.1:0-14245 GCA_965652625.1 uncultured Agromyces sp. | reverse complement strand
ACGAGCCCGCCGTGGCGATCATCAAGCACGCCAACCCGTGCGGCATCGCGGTCGCGACGCCCGGCACCGCCGACCCCATCGCCGACGCCCACCGACGCGCGCACGAGTGCGACCCGGTGTCGGCCTTCGGCGGCGTCATCGCGGCCAACCGCACGGTGACCCTCGGCATGGCCGAGACCGTGTCGGGCATCTTCACCGAGGTGCTCGTCGCTCCGGCGTTCGAGGCGGAGGCCGTCGAACTGCTCACGCAGAAGAAGAACATCCGACTGCTCACGCTGCCCGAGGGCTTCTCGCCGACCGCGGTCGAGCTCCGCCAGGTCTCGGGCGGGATGCTGCTGCAGCAGGCCGACCGGCGGTTCGCGTCCTCGGCGGAGTGGACGCTCGCCGCCGGCGACCCCGCCGACGAGGAGACCCTCGCCGACCTCGACTTCGCGTGGCGCGCCTGCCGAGCGGTCAAGTCGAACGCGATCCTGCTCGCCTCCCGTGGCGCGTCGGTCGGCGTCGGCATGGGACAGGTGAACCGCGTCGACTCGTGCAAGCTCGCGGTGGAGCGCGCCGGCGACCGGGCCGCGGGCTCGGTCGCGGCATCCGATGCGTTCTTCCCGTTCGCCGACGGGCTGCAGATCCTCATCGACGGCGGCGTGCGCGCGGTCGTGCAGCCCGGCGGATCGGTGCGCGACGAGGAGGTCGTCGCCGCGGCGAACGCGGCCGGCATCACCATGTACTTCACCGGGGAGCGGCACTTCTTCCACTGACCGGGTCGATCGGCCGCGGCATCCGTTCACCGGCGGTACCCTTGAGGTGAGGCGCTCAGAAGGCGCCCGCACGGTTCCGCCCACGAAGCGGATGGACAAGGAGACCGATCGATGACGATCACCCACGCCCCGGCCACCCCTGCAGCCGAGGTCAGCGCAGCACTTCCCACCGAGGCCCCCGAGCACGAGCGAGTGCTCATCACCCGCGGTCCCCGCTCCGGCCTCACCATCATCGTCGCCGTGCACTCCACGCGCCTCGGCCAGGCCCTCGGCGGCGCGCGCGTCTGGCGCTACGGCCACTGGACCGACGCCCTCGCCGACGCCCTGCGCCTCTCGCAGGCCATGACCCTGAAGAACGCCGCGGCGGGCCTCGCGCGCGGGGGCGGCAAGTCCGTCGTCTGCATCCCCTCGGGCGTCACGCTCGACGAGCAGACCACCATCGCCGCGATGCTCGACCTCGGCGACGCCGTCGAGTCGCTCGACGGCGCGTACATGACCGCCGAAGACGTCGGCACGAGCGCCGAGCTCATGGCCGTCGTCGCCGAGCGCACCGCGCACGTGTGCGGCCTCCCGCCCGAGCAGGGCGGCGTGGGCGAACCCGCCGACGCGACCGCTGCAGGCGTCTACGCCTCGATCCTCGCGACCCTCGGGCACGTGTTCGGGTCGAACGACGCGACGGGTCGCCACTTCGTCGTGGCCGGCCTCGGCCAGGTGGGCGGTCGCCTCGCGCGCAGCCTCGCCGCCGCGGGCGCCCGGCTCACGGTGACGGATGTCGCGGAGTCGAAGCGCGCGCTCGCCGAGGAGCTCGGCGCCACGTGGGTGGCCCCCGACCGGGCGCACCTCGTCGAGGCCGACGTGTTCGTGCCCTGCGGCCTCGGCGGCGTGCTCACGCACGAGGTCGTCGACGCGCTGCGCGTGCGCGCGGTGGTCGGCGCGGCGAACAACCAGCTCGCGTCGCGCGACGTCGCCGCCCGCCTCACGGAGCGTCGCATCGTGTGGGCGCCCGACTTCGTGGCCAACGCCGGCGGCGTGATCTACCTCGACGTGGCGAGCGCGCCCGACGCCGACCAGGCGGCGCTCGACGCCCGTATCGCGGGCATCGGCGACACCGTGGCATCCGTGCTGCGCTCGGCCGAGGAGCACGGCACGACGACGCTCGCGGCCGCCGAGCGACTCGCCCGCGCCCGCCTCGACGCCGCGCGCTGAGGGGCGGGCACCGGCCGATAGGCTCGGTGCCATGACGTCCCCCGCCGCCACGCCCCCGCCCGCCCCTGCCCGGTTCCGGCCGGCGCCGACCACGGGGCGGCGGGTGCTGGCGGTGCTCACGTCGGCCGCGGTGGTGGCCGTCTCGGCGATGGTCGTCGCCCTGTTCTCGTTCTTCGTCGGCAACGGCCAGGACCCGCGGGTCTTCTCGCAGCTCGTCCCGCACTTCGCGCTCGTTGCACTCATCACGTGGCTCCTGCTGTCGATCGCGAACGCGCTCGGCGCGACGCGGGCATGGTTCCTCGCGCTCATCACGGGCCTGACCTCGTCGTGCCTCGCGGCGCTGCTCGCCACCACCGTGACGGCCGCCGGCAGCGGCAACCCGCTCTCGGCGCAGCTCTACCTGTTCGTGGTCGGCTCGCTCGTGAGCCTCAACCTCGTGTTCATCCTCGCGGCGACCGCGGCCGAGGTGTTCCTCGCGCCGAAGGTGCTGCGCGGCATCCTGCGCTACGCCCCGAACCGCGCCCCGCGGCGCATGGCGCTCGTGCGCATCCCCGCGTCGAACCTCGACGAGGCCGAGCTCACGCATCGCGATCGGCTCCCCGTCGACAAGGAGCTCGCCGACGAGCAGTGGGACAACTACTGCGCCGCACTGCTGGCCGAGGGCTGGGAGACGCTCGAGATCGATGCGGCCCCCGAGCTCGCCGACTCGGTGTTCGTCGAGGACACCGTCGTGCTCTTCGGCGACCTCGCCGTGATCACGAGCCCCGGCGCGGGGTCACGGCGCCCCGAGATCGAGGCGGTCGAGCGCACCGTGCGCGCCATCCCGGGGCTCACCGTGCAGCGCATCGAGCTGCCGGGCACGCTCGACGGCGGCGACGTGCTGAAGGTCGACTCCACGGTCTACGTGGGCGCGTCCAGCCGCACGAACGCCGAGGGCATCCGCCAGCTGCGCAACCTGCTCACGCCGCACGGCTACTCCGTGGTCGCCGTCCCGGTGACGAAGGCGCTGCACCTGAAGAGCACCATGACCGCACTGCCCGACGGCACGATCATCGGCGACCCCGACCTCGTCGACGTGCCGAGCCTGTTCCCGCGGTTCCTGCCGGTGCCCGAGCCCGAGGGCGTCGCCGTCGTCGAGCTGTCGCCCGAGTCGCTGCTCATGTCGTCGGCGGCGCCGCAGACCGCCGCGATGCTCGCCGACCTCGGCTATCGCGTCGTCACGGTCGACATCGGCGAGTTCGAGAAGCTCGAGGGGTGCGTCACGTGCCTGTCGGTGCGGGTGCGGTAGCCGTTCGGCTCAGACGGTCGCCGGCGCCTTCGTGCGCCCGTCGTGGAGCTCGAGCACCCGGTCGGCACGGCGCACCAGCGCCGCGTCGTGGGTGGTCACCACGGCCGCCACGCCGCGCGCGTGCACGAGCTCGCTGATGAGGTCCATGACGGTCGCGGCCGTGCCGCTGTCGAGCTGGCCGGTCGGCTCGTCGGCGAGCAGCAGCTGCGGGCGGGCCGCCAGCGCGCGGGCGATCCCGACGCGCTGCTGCTGTCCGCCCGAGAGCTCGTAGGGCCGCTGGGCCGCGTGTCCTCCGAGGCCGACGCGCTCGAGCGACTCGGCGACGCGCGCGTCGCGCTCGGCCGGCGGCATCCGCTGCAGCCGGAGCGGCACCTCGACGTTCTCGGCCGCCGACAGCACCGGGATGAGCCCGAACGACTGGAAGACGTAGCCCAGGCGGTCGCGTCGCACCGCGGCGAGCTCGTCCTCTCCGAGCGCCGACAGTTCCTCGTCGCCGAGGAACACGCGTCCTGAGGTCGGCCGATCGAGGCCGCCGAGCAGGTTGAGGAGCGTCGTCTTGCCCGCACCCGACGGGCCGGTCACGACGAGGAGCTCGCCGGGCCGCACCTCGAGCGAGACGTCCTGCACCGCGTGCACCGCCTCGCCCGCCGTCTCGAAGACGCGGCTCACCGCCTCGGCGCGCAGCGTGGTCATCGGTCCTCCTCGGGTGCGGTGTCGGGAGCGTCGTCGGATGCCGGAGCGGCATGGCGCCCGCGGTGCGGCGGTGCGGCGTCGTCGGGGCCGGATGCCGCGGGCGGCTCGCTGTTGGAGGCCACGCGTCGCGGCGGGGCATCCGCACCCTCGTGGCCCGGCCACACGCCCACGTGATCGGGTTCGAGCGCGAGCCGCACCCGATCGCGGAGCGCCAGGCTCTGCACGAACTCGTGGGGCAGCTGCAGGCGGCCGACCCGGTCGAGCACCGCGAACTCCTCGGCGACGTGCTCCTCGGCGCCGTGCTCGTCGACGCGCGTCGAGCGGAGCACCTCGGTGGACGTGCGGCCGTCGCGGATCTGCACGGTGCGGCGCACGTGGCCCGACACCGTCGGATCGTGGGTCACGATGAGCGTCGTCACGCCGAGCTCCTCGTTGACGCCCCGCATCGCCTCGAGCACCGACGCCGAGGTGACCTCGTCGAGCTCGCCGGTCGGCTCGTCGGCGAGCAGCACGAGGGGCGCGTTCGCGAGCGCGACCGCGATGGCGACGCGTTGCTGCTGCCCGCCCGACAGCTCGCCCGGTCGGCGGTCGCGCGCCTCGCCCACGCCGGTCAGCTCGAGCAGCTCGTCGACCCGATGCGCCCGCTCCGCGCCGCGGCGCGTGCGCGCGACGTTCATCGCGAGGGCGATGTTCTCGCCGGCCGTGAGGTAGGGCAGGAGGTTCCGCGAGGTCTGCTGCCAGACGAACCCGACGGTGCGCCGCTGGTAGGCCACGCGTTCGCGGGACCCCATCGTGAGCAGGTCGTGACCCGCGACGCGGGCGACACCGGCCGTGGCGGTGTCGAGCCCCGAGAGGATCGTGAGCAGCGTCGACTTGCCGGAGCCGGAGGCGCCGACGACGGCGACCATCTCACCCGGGTCGACGCGCAGGTTGAGGCCCTGCAGCGCCTGCACCTCGACCCCGTCGGCGGTGAAGATCCGCACGAGGTCGGTGCACAGGATGTGCGGTTCCGTCGTCTCGGCCACGCCGATCATCCTTCCTCCTCCTTGCGCATCGCGCGAGCCGCGTCGACCCGGCTGCCGATGCGCGCGGCGGCCCACGCGGCCGAAACCGATACGAGCACCGAACCCGCGAGCACCGCCGTGATGAGCCACGCGTCGTACGCGATCGCCGGTTGCGCGTCACCGGCCGTGAACGCGCGCAGGTCGACGCCCTGCAGCACGACCACGGGCAGCACGACGCCGAGCGCGGCGCCGACGACGACGGCCACCACCGCGACGGGCCCGACCTCCCAGGCGACGAGCGCCTGTTCGCCACGGCGTCCGAGGCCGAGCGTCGCGAGCAGCGGCAGCAGCCGGTCGCGGGCCGGTCGTCCCACCACGAGCGTGAGCACGATCGCGAGCGCGGTGAGCAGGCTCGCGAGCAGGATCGCGGCGACGAGTCCCGACACGAGGCCCTGCGCGGTGGGGCGGCTCGACAGCTCGGCGGCGAGGTCGTCGGGCGTGGTCACGGTCGTGCCGTCTCCCGCGATCGACGCGAGCGCGGCGGTGACCGCGCCGGCGTCGGCGCCGGGCTCGAACCGCACGAGCACCGTGCGCGGCACGAGCGTGTCGGTGAACGGCTCGGCGTTCGCGCGGTCCATGAGCACCCAGTTGGCGCGCGGGGAGTAGGCGGTGCGGCCGTCGACCACCCCGAGCGCGCGGAACGCCTGGCCGTCGAGCTCGGCCGTGTCGGCCTGCCCGACGAGCTCGTCGACGATGCCGGAGAGGAGCACCGGCACGCCGTCGTCCTCCGCCGCATCGGCCAGGGCCCCGGGCAGCGGCGTGGCGTCGGCGCGGCCGGCCTGCACGGCGCGCATCTCGGCGGCGTCCACGACGATGAGGGTCGTCGAGCGCGGTCGACCGTCGAGGGAGAGGTCCGCGCCGCGCGTCGAGTACACGGGGGCGATCGCGTCGACCCCGGGCACGGCGCGGAACTCGTCGAGCTGCGCGATCGTCAGCGGCAGGCCCGACACCGCGGCATCCGCCCCGATCTGCCGGTCGGCGGCCCGATCGATGCCGGTCTGCACCGTGCCGAGCAGCACCGCCGAGAACACGGCGACCGAGACGCCGACGACGACCGCCAGCACGGGCACGAGGCCCGCGCTCGGGTCGCGCAGCGCGCGCGCCGAGCCGAGGAACGGCACGAGGCCCGACCGGGCGCCGGTGGCGCGCACCAGGCGTGCCAGCGGGAGGGGATAGAGGCGGAGCACCACGATGCAGGCGACGAGCGCGAGCAGGAGCGGCACCGCCGCGAGCAGCGGGTCCACGCCGGTCTCGGCGGCGGATGTCGAGAGCCCGCGCCGCAGGAGCAGCACCACGGCCGCCACCGCGAGGAGCACCACGACGAGCTCGACGATCCACCGGAACCGTCCGCCGCGGGCGCCGCCGAGATCGGCGCGGGCGCGTCGCAGCGGGCTCAGGGCGGGGGCCGACGCGACGAGCAGGATCGCGGGGGTCAGGGTGAACGCGGCGACGAGCAGCCACCCGCCCGGCCCGGCGTCGGCGGCGACGGCCAGGGTGCCGGCGATGCCGCCGACCAGAGCCGCGGGCACGCCGATCATGAGCCCCTCGAGGCCGAGGATGCCGCGGAGCTGGCCGGTCGAGGCGCCGCGCGCCGCGGCGAGCTCGAGCCCGGGGCGACGTCGCTCGAAGACCACCCGGCCGCCGAGCACGAGCACGGCGATCATGACGCCGATCGGACCCGACGCGATGGTCGCGAGCACGGCGTCGCTCGCGGCCGCGGCGGAGGCGGCCTCGCCGAGCGCCTCGCCGAGCCCGCTCAGGAAGCCGACGTCGCCGACCGTCGCGACGAACCCGGTGAAGTCGCCGGAGCCCAGGTCGTGCACGGCGCTCGAGAACTCGCCGAGCTGTCCGCGCAGCTCCGCCGTCTCGCCGGCGACGATCCGGTCGGGCTCGACGGGGATCCACGCCTGCATGATCGTCGGCAGGCTGACCTCCGCGAGCGCGGGCCACGAGCCCGGGTCGACGAAGACGACCCCCGTGATGATCGGCGGAGCGAGGCCGTTGTCGATGACCGAGGGGGTGAGCGCGCTCGCCACGTGGGTCCAGACGCCCGCGTCGGCATCCACGGGAGCCGCCGTGCCGACGAGCCGGATGGGCTGGTCGAGCGTGCCCTGACCGAAGGTGCGCACCTCGCCGAGCTCCCAGTCCATGCGGTCGGCGACGGCGTCGATGATCACGACGTCGAGCGGCGTCACACCGTCGAGGCCGCCCTTGACGGGGGTGGGCCAGTCGCCCGACGTGAGCTCGACGTGCTCGCGCAGCCGCGGGTCGAATCCGGGCATCACCCGGTACTCGGGCGAGCTCGGCGAGGCGCCGGGCACCCGCGCCCGCACCGGCCCCATGGTGAGCGCGGCGAGCGGCTCGCCCGTGATGCCGTGCAGCGGCTCGGGCAACCCGTCGCGGATGCCGCGGAGGAGGTCCTCCTGGTGCCCCCAGATCGCGTCGACGTCGTCGGCGAGCGTGGTGCCCCCGGTCGACGGGCCGGCGTCGGGGTGCGCCCGCGTCTCGGTGGTGAGGTCGAGCTCGTTCGCCGGGAACTGCGCGAGGTGCTCGGCAAGCGCCGCGTCGTGCAGCGCCGCGACCGCACGCGGCACGGCGGTGGCGAGGAACGCCCCCACGAGCACGAGCACGGCCAGCGCGATCGAGGCACCGGGGCCGGCGAGGAACTGCCGGCGGAGCAGGCCGGGCGTCGACAGGTGCGAACGGTGCCCGCTCATCGGTCCTCCTCCCGCAGGCCCGGCTGCGCGGCCACGCGACGAACGGATGCCGCGGCGCCCGCGCCGATCACGGCCGCGAACCCGAGGAACGCGACGAGCGCGACGGCCCACGGCAGCCAGTCGACCTGTGCCGGGACGGGCAGTGCGGCCGGTGCGCCGGCGACGGACGCCCGGGCGAGCTCGCGCGCGGTCACGAGCGCCGTGGCGGCGCCGACGAGGACGCCCACCGCGCTCGCGGCGAGCACCGCGGCGGCGAGCTCGGCGAAGCGGGCGCGGGCCTGCACCCCGGCGGGCACGCCCACGACGCGCAGCACCACGACCTCGCCGAAGCGGGCGCGGCCGAGGGCGGCGACGAGCGCGACGACGGCCACGAGGGCGAACAGCAATGCGCCGACGGCCCCGACCCACAGGGCGGCGAGGGCGGTCGTGATGAACGGCGCCGACGAGGCATCCGCAGCCGTGCGCGTGGTGAGCGCCGCCGTGCGGTCGCGCTCGATCGTCGCGGCGACCCGGTCGGGCCGGGCCGTCGTGAGCCAGCGCTCGGTGGAGGCGGGCACGCCCCCGCCGGCGTCGAACGCGGCGCGGGAGAGGGCACCGAGGTCGGCGAGGATGGCGGCGTCTCCGGCGCCGGGGACGGTGTCGACGACGCCGGCCACGACGGCGTCGACGTCGGCACCGCCCGTCAGCAGGCGGAAGGCGAGCGGATCCCCGGGACCGGCCTGGATGTCGTCCGCGAGGGCGGCGCCGAGGAGGACGGGGACCGGGTCGGTGGATCCGGCGGCGGTCGGGAGCCGGCCGCCTGGACGGGTGGAGGAGAGCTCGATCGTGCCGCCCAACGCGAGGTCGTCCGCGGACCCGGCGTCCTCCCCGCCGACGGCCGTGACCTCGTCGATCGCCACGGCGACCTCCTCGGCATCCTGCGCGCCCGACAGCGACGCCGCGAAGCCGAGCAGGCGCAGGCCCGGTGCAGCGGGCAGCTCCGCCTCGGCCGTGCCGCCGCCGCCGGCGACCGCGAACTCGCCGGCCGGCAGCCGGCTCGCGTCCCCGCCGGCGCCGAGGACCCAGGCCGACACCGACACCGAGCCGGCCGTGCCGGCGGGCGCGTCGATGACCACGCGCGCGGTCACGGACTCGGCACCGTCGGGGAGCGCGGGCGCGGCGGACTCCCCCGAGGCGACGACCTGCTCCACGCCATCACCGGCGTCGTCGTCGAGCCCGTCGGCCTCCGCCGACCACTCGGCAACGGGCAGCGCGAGGATGGTCGCGGGTTCCGAACCGATCCGGGCCTCGCCGCGGACCACCGGCAGGCTGTCGCTGACGCCCTCGACGTCGGCGAACGGATCGACGAGCGCGAGCGGGTCGTCGCCGCGCACGATGTCGCGTCCGGCGAAGGCCACGCGCACGTCGCCGCCGGTCTCGACGGCCGAGGCCGCCCGGTCGAACGCCTGCCAGCTCCCCGCGAACACCGCCGCGAGCGTGATCCCGGCGACGCCGAGCATCGCGACGAGCGACGCCGACGAGTACGACGCCGCGCGCCGGGCCAGCTGGCGCATGGGCAGTGCGGGCACGAGGCCGGGCGGTCGCGCGCCGATGCGCTCGAGCAGCAGGCCGATCGGGCGCGTGAGCAGCTGTGCGGCGAGGCACAGGGCGACGAGCACGAGCACGGGCGCGAGCACGGCGAGCGGGTCGACCTCGACGGGGCCCGCCGCGCTCCGCACGAGCGGCGAGCCGTAGAGGCGGAACTGCCACAGCGCCACGGCCGCGGCGACCGCGAGCAGCACGGCGCCGCCCGCGGCGGCGAGGCGCGGCATCCGCCCGACCTCGTCGCCCGAGCCGCGCACGACCGGACGGGTCGCGTCCCGCCGGGCCCGGCCCGCCGCGAGCAGCACGGCGCCGACGACCGCGACGGATGCCACGACGAGCGCGAGCGGCCAGGCGCGGGCCTCCCCGGGGCGCAGCACCGCGAGCACCGCCTCGGCGGCGATCGCGCCGACCGCGGCCGCCGGGACGCCGACCGCGAGGACCTCGATCGCCGTGTCCCACGAGAGCCGGGTCGCCGAGGCGCCGCGGGCGCGCAGCAGCACCGTCTCGCCGCGGCGCGCCGACGCGAGCAGCGCGGCGAGCCGGTCGAGTGCGGCGAACCCGGCGAACGCGAGCAGGAGCAGGGGGAGCGGGGCGATCGCACGCACGGCGCCGAGGCCCGCGAGCAGGCGGTCGAGGGTGGCGCCCAGGCCGCCGAGCGCGGCCAGTCCGTCGGTGCCGACCGCCTCGTCCGCCCGGAGCGCCGGCTCCACCTTCGGGAGGGCCGAGCGCAGCGCCGCGGCGGCCTCGGGGGTCAGCCCGTCGGCGTCGACCGTCGCCGTCCAGCGCACGATCGTCGCAGCCGGGAGGTCGTCCATCGCGTCGTCGCCGACGAGGAACGGGCCGCCGCCGCCGTCGACCGCGCCCGTCGCGACGATCGGCTCCCCGAACCACGCGGGCTCGGTGGGATCGACGGGCGACCAGGTGCCGACGACGAGCAGCCTCCTCGCGCCGTCGCCGTCCTCCAGCTCGATCACGTCGCCCTCGGAGAGGCCGAGCGCGGCGGCGGCAGCGGCGTGCGGCGCGGTGGGCAGCGCGTCGGCATCGGCTGCGGCCGACACGGCGTCGTCGGCGTCGGGCCACGACCCGCTCTCGAGCTCGGCCCGGTCGGGCACGCCCGCGTCGGCGAGCAGCACGGCGCCGAACGGCGTGCCGTCGTCGGCGACGGCGTCGACGGGCGCGGTCTCGACGGTGCGGGTCCACGCGGCGCCGTGCGGCACGAGCATGCGGTCGAGCACGGATGCCGCGGCATCCGCCTGCCCGTCGGCGTCGCGTGCGAGGCGGATCTGCCAGCGCGCGGCGGCGTCGGTGCCCGTGGTCGACGCGAGCTCCGCACGCAGGCCCGAGGTCGAGGCGCCCGCGAGCGCGTCGGCGACGCCCGTGCCGAGTCCGGAGAGGAGGAGCACGACGACCGCGACCGATCCGAGCACGCCCGCGCGTGCCGCGGCGCGCGCGAACGCGATGCGCAACGCTCCCACGGCGTCTCCTCGTGATGTCGGTCCGGTCGCGCGAGGGCGTGGTGTAGGGCACCGCCCACGCGTGTCGACGAATTCGCACAGCGTACCCCGCGGATCGGTCTTGCATGCGACCTTCGAATCCCCATAGGCTGTAGGGCTGGCCTGCGCGAGAGATCGCTCGGCCGCGAGGTTCGACGACGACGACGCAGGAGGACACCATGACGACAGACAGCTACGCCCGCACGGTCGCGGTCGGCGGCGCTGCCCGTCCGGCGTTCCTCGTGCACGAGGGCATCTCCGGGTAGCTCCCGCTCCCAGCCCCGCAGGCGCAGCCTGCAACGATCCGCGGCATCCGCCCGCTCCCTGACGCGCCCACTCCCGCGTCGCTCGATCCAGCACGCCGCTCGGCGTCCCACGAGGACTCCGGCTGCGCCTTCCGGAAGGAACCGGCTTGTCAGCCACCTCGCTCCACCACGACCCCTCCATCGCACGCGTCGGCACCGTGCGCGCGCTGTACCGGCTGCGCACCTACATCGGCCCCGCGATCGTCGCGATCGTCGCCAGCATGGCGGCCTACCTCGTCGCGCAGCTCATCGCGCTCGCGATCCCGCAGGTGCTCGAGTCGATCGTCGACGGACCGTTGGCCGACGGCGACCGCGCCGCGGTCGTGCCGCTGTCGCTGCTCGTGCTCGCCCTCGGTGTCGGCGAGGCGGCGATGTTCGCGCTGCGCCGGTGGCTCGTGCTCACGCCGACCACCAGGGTCGAGGCGCGCATGCGCAACGCGCTCTACGCCAAGCTCCAGGACCTGCCCGTGAGCTTCCACGACCGCTGGCCGAGCGGGCAGCTGCTCTCTCGCGCCGTGAGCGACCTCGGGCTCATCCGCCGCTGGCTCGCCTTCGGCCTCGTGCTGCTCGTGGGCAACCTGCTCGTGCTCATCGTGGGCGCCGTCGTGCTCATCTCGATGAACTGGGTGCTCGGGCTCGTGTTCCTCGTGTGCTCGGTGCCGCTGTGGATCGTGGGCTACCGCTTCGAGGGTCGGTACTCCGAGGTGTCGCGCCGCAGCCAGGACCAGTCGGGCGATCTCGCGACGGCGGTCGAGGAGTCGGTGCACGGCATCCGCGTGCTGAAGGCCTTCGGACGCGGCAAGCACGCGCTGACCTCGTTCCGCGCCCAGGCCGAGCAGCTGCGGTCGACCGAGATGGAGAAGGCTCGCCTCGACGCGAGCATCTGGGTCTGGATCCTCATCGTGCCGACGGTCGCGCTCGGGATCTGCCTCGTGCTCGGGGTGTGGCTCGCGTCGCAGGGGCAGCTCTCGATGGGCCAGCTCGTCGCGTTCTTCGCCACCGCGGCGGTGCTGGCGTGGCCGATCGAGTCGATCGGCTTCCTGCTCGCGTTCTCGCTGGACGCGCGCACGGCGACCGACCGGTTCTTCGACATCATGGACAGCGAGAACGACGTGACCGACCCGGAGCGTCCGGTGTCGGTCGAGCGACCGCGCGGCGAGCTCGCGTTCGACGACGTGCACTTCCGCTACCAGGACTCGCCCGAGCGCTTCGGCGACCTGCTCGACGGAGTGGACCTCGTGCTGCGGCCCGGCGAGACCATGGCGCTCGTGGGCCTCACGGGCAGCGGCAAGACCACCATGACGGCGCTGACGACGCGGCTCTACGACGTCACGTCGGGTTCGGTGACGCTCGACGGCGTCGACGTGCGCGCGCTCACGCGCGAGGAGCTGCGCCGGCACATCGCGATGGCGTTCGAGGACGCGACCCTGTTCTCGGCGTCGGTGCGCGAGAACGTGCTGCTCGGCCGACCCGAGCTCGCGGGCGACGACCCGGCCACTCGCGCCGAGGCGCAGCGCGTGCTCGACGAGGCGCTGCGCATCGCGCAGGCCGGCTTCGCACACGACCTGCCCGACGGCGTGGAGACGAAGGTCGGCGAGGAGGGCATGAGCCTCTCGGGCGGCCAGCGGCAGCGCCTCGCGCTCGCACGTGCGGTGGCCGCGAAGCCGTCGGTGCTCGTGCTCGACGACCCGTTGTCGGCGCTCGACGTCACGACCGAGGCGAAGGTGGAGGCGGAGCTGCGTGCCGTGCTCGCCGACACGACCGCGCTCATCGTCGCGCACCGTCCGTCGACGGTCATGCTCGCCGACCGGGTGGCGCTCCTCGAGGAGGGCCGCATCACCGCGGTCGGCACGCATTCGGAGCTCCTGCGCGAGTCCGAGCACTACCGCTTCGTCATCTCGAGCCTCGAGGACGAGGAGCGTCGCGCCAAGGCGGAGGCATCCGACCTGATCGACGACGAGGAGCTGTCGGAGTCGGCCGCGTCGGCCGGGACCCGACCACCCGAAGAGCCCGTACGAGAGGAGGCGATCCGATGAGCACCGTGACCGGCGTGCAGGGCGAGGAGCGCCACGAGTACACGAAGGCCGAGTCCCGCTGGATCCGGGCGCGCAGCCTGCGCCTGCTCGGCTCGCTGCTGCACCCGCTGCGAGCGCAGCTGTGGGCCACGATGGCGATCATCGTGGTCTCGACCGGAGCGCAGGTCGCCGGCCCGGCGATCATCGCGTACGGCATCGACCAGGGCCTGCCCGCGCTCATGCAGCAGGACTGGATGCCGGTGGGCCTGGCCGGCCTGGCGTACCTCGTGACGGGCGCCGTCGGAGCATTCCTCATCGCGTGGTACATCCGCCTGTCGGCGCGCGTCAGCCAGGCGGTGCTCATCGACCTGCGCACGCGCGTGTTCCTGCACACGCAGAAGCTCTCGCTCGAGTTCCACGAGTCGTACACGTCGGGTCGCATCATCTCGCGGCAGACGAGCGATCTCGACGCGATCCGGGAACTGCTCGACGAGGGCATCAACCAGCTCGTGCGCGGCGTGCTCTACATGGTGTTCACCGCGATCGCGCTCGTGTGGCTGGACTGGGTCTCGGGCCTCGTGCTCGTGGCCACGCTCCTGCCGCTCGCGCTGCTCACGCGGTGGTTCCAGCTGCGCTCGCAGACGCTGTTCCGACGCTCGCGCGTCGCGAGCGCGAAGCTCATCGTGCAGTTCGTCGAGACGATGACGGGCATCCGCGCGGTGCAGGCCTTCCGCAAGGAGCGTCGCAACGAGCGCGAGTTCGGCGGCCTCGTCGAGGACTACCGCGACGTGAACGCGCGCGTGCTCGGGCTCTTCGCGATCTACAACCCGTCGCTCGCGCTCATCGGCAACATCGCGGTCGCGGCCGTGCTGCTCATCGGCGGCTTCCGCGTCGTCGACGGTGCCCTCGAGGTCGGGGTGCTGCTCGCGGCGGTGCTCTACACCAAGCGCTTCTTCGACCCGATGGAGGAGCTGGCGATGTTCTACAACTCCTACCAGTCGGCGGCCTCCGCCCTCGAGAAGATCTCGGGCGTGCTCGAGGAGCAGCCGAGCGTGCCCGACCCGACGCAACCGGTCGACCTCTGGACGGCCGACGGCGCCGTGCGGTTCGAGCGCGTCGAGTTCG
>CBFGWW010000054.1:0-14434 GCA_965652625.1 uncultured Agromyces sp. | reverse complement strand
GCCTCGAGATCATCCAGACGCGTGAGCAGTACAACCAGCTGTTCACGATGCACGGAACGATCATGCTGCTGATGTTCGCGACGCCGCTCTTCGCGGGCTTCGCGAACGTGCTCATGCCACTGCAGATCGGCGCGCCCGACGTCGCGTTCCCGCGACTGAACGCGCTCGCGTACTGGTTCTTCAACTTCGGCTCGCTGATGGCCGTCGCCGGCTTCTTCACCCCGCAGGGTGCGGCGTCGTTCGGATGGTTCGCCTACCAGCCGCTGGCATCGACCACGTTCTCGCCGGGCATCGGCGGCAACCTCTGGATGCTGGGCCTCGGCCTCTCGGGCTTCGGCACGATCCTCGGCGCGGTGAACTTCATCACGACGATCATCACGATGCGCGCGCCCGGCATGACCATGTTCCGCATGCCGATCTTCACCTGGAACACGCTCGTCACGTCGATCCTCGTCCTGATGGCGTTCCCGGTGCTCGCGGCCGCGATCCTCGCCGCCGGCGCCGACCGCATCTTCGGCGCCCACATCTACGACCCGGCCAACGGCGGCGTCATCCTGTGGCAGCACCTGTTCTGGTTCTTCGGCCATCCCGAGGTGTACATCATCGCGCTGCCGTTCTTCGGCATCGTCTCCGAGATCTTCCCGGTGTTCAGCCGCAAGCCGATCTTCGGATACAAGACGCTGATCTACGCCACCATCGCGATCGCCGCCCTGTCGGTCACCGTGTGGGCGCACCACATGTACGTCACCGGCTCGGTGCTGCTGCCGTTCTTCGCCCTGATGACGATGCTCATCGCGGTGCCGACGGGCGTGAAGATCTTCAACTGGATCGGCACGATGTGGCGTGGGTCCATCACGTTCGAGACGCCGCTGGTGTGGTCGCTCGGCTTCCTCATCACGTTCGTGTTCGGTGGCCTCACCGGCGTGATCCTGGCATCGCCGCCGCTCGACTTCCACGTCTCCGACACCTACTTCGTCGTGGCGCACTTCCACTACGTCGTCTTCGGCACGGTCGTGTTCGCGATGTTCGCGGGCTTCTACTTCTGGTGGCCCAAGTGGACCGGCAAGATGCTGAACGAGCGGCTCGGCAAGTGGCACTTCTGGCTGCTGTTCATCGGCTTCCACACGACGTTCCTCATCCAGCACTGGCTGGGCGTCGTCGCGATGCCGCGTCGGTACTACTCGTACCTGCCCGAAGACAACATCACCTGGATGAACCAGCTGTCGACGATCGGCGCGGGCATCCTCGCGGTCTCGCTCATCCCGTTCTTCCTGAACGTCTACATCACCGCGCGCCGGGCGCCGAAGGTGACCGTGAACGACCCGTGGGGCTACGGCCGCTCGCTCGAGTGGGCGACCAGCTGCCCGCCGCCGCGGCACAACTTCACGTCGATCCCGCGCATCCGCTCGGAGGCGCCGGCGTTCGACCTCAACCACCCCGAGGCGGGCATCCCGGTGGGCATCGGCCCCGCGAAGGACGCCCCGCAGGCTCCGGTGTTCGACGCAGCGACGAAGGAAGTCAAGTAGATGCGCGCCAATGTCATCATGTTCTGGATCCTCGCGGCCTTCTTCGGGCTCGCGGCGGTCGTCTACGGGGTGTGGAGCGCGCTCGACGAGGTGGACCCGGGCATGGAGTGGGCCGGCACCGTGGCGCTGTCGCTCACGACCGTCCTGTCCGCGTTCATCGCCTTCTACCTCGGGCGTGTGCACCGTGCGCAGGGCGCCGAGCTCCCTGAAGACCGCCTCGACGCCAACATCGACGACGGCGACGCGGAGCTCGGCTTCTTCAGCCCGTGGAGCTGGTGGCCCATCATCCTCGCGACGGGCGCCGCGCTCGGGTTCCTCGGCCTCGCGATCGGGTTCTGGATCACGTTCCTCGCGGTCCCGCTCGTGATCATCGCGCTCGTCGGCTGGGTGTACGAGTACTACCGCGGAAACTTCGCTCGCTGAGCGAGCCTGTTCGAAGGGGCCCGGCACCGAATGGTGCCGGGCCCCTTAGGCCTTTTCGGTGCGATGTGCTGCGCGGCATGGTGGCGTCGACCGACCGAGCGGCTCAGTGAATCACCCGGCGGCTGGGGAGCCGACGGTGGTCGGCTCACGCACGGCGACGGCGATGTGCCACCGCTTCGAGCGCTCGTAGGTGCGCAGCGCGAGCCCGTGTGCGCTGAGGACGTCCAGCATGGCCTCGGGGGAGTGGACGAACCCGCGGTAGCTGTGACCGGCGATCGCCATCCGGGCGTTGCTCATGGCCACGACCGCCCGGGTGACGAGGTTCCGAGCGGGATGGCTGAAGACGACCGCCGACCTGGCGTGTTCCGCAGCCGCGCCCAGGAGGCCTGCGAAATCGGGGTAGCAGCAGATCACGCGGTGCAGTAGCACGTAATCCGCGCGGGCGACGTCGGCGTCGGATGCCGCGGCGAGGTCGACGCCGACGATGCGGGTGACGCGCCCATCGACGCCCCTCGACCGCATGAGCTCGTCGGCCTGCTCCTCGTAGGCGTCGGAGAGCTCGAGGTTCACCGTCGCCGCCGCGCCGCGTGCGAGCAGCTCGAGCTGGAGTTCGCCGACGCCGCCACCGACCTCGAGCACGCTCCTGCCGTGGAGTCCCAGCCCCGACAGGGCCTCGATGATGCGACCTTCGGGTGCGGTGAGGCCGCGTCGACGATACCGACGGGCGATGCTGCTGGCGAATCGCTCGTCGAAGATCTCCGAGTACCGGCCGTCCGGCGCGGGCCCGCAGCATCCCGACATGAACCCAGTATGACGCCGACGCCGCGCGACGGCGCGGGTCGATCGCTCAGTCGCTCGACGCGTGCTCGAAGACCAGCACGTCGACGGAGACCGTGACCGTGCGTTCGCGGTCGGGCTGGTGCGTCCGCCGATCGGCGTGATGCGCGGCCGGCCCCATGTCGGCGATCAGCGCCTGCGTCGCGGCCGTCGCCTCGAGCGGGTACGACACGGTGGCGCGCGCTCGACGCCTGAGTCCCGCCTCGCGGAAGCGGTCGGCGACCAGTCCGGCCTTCTCGGCCGGCACGTCGAGCATCGCACCCTCGGCGCGCAGCTCGTGCAGGTGGTCGGCGGTCGGGACCACGACGACGACCACGCCGCCGGGTCGAAGGATGCGTGCGAACTCGGGTGGGTTGCGCGGCGCGAAGACGTCGAGCACGACGTCGGCGACGGCATCGCGCACCGGGAGGGGACGCCAGGTGTCGAGGACGACCCCCGTGGCCCGCGTGACGGCGCGGCGGCTCATCCGCACGGCATCGGGGGAGCGGTCGGCGAGGAGGAACTCCGCCCTGGGAAGCACCTCTCCGAGCACCGATGAGTAGTACCCGGTGCCGCAGCCGAGATCGGCGATGCGCGGGGCATCCGTTGCAGGGCCGATGCCCGCCGACCCGAGCGTGTCGGCGATCGCGTCCGCGATGGGTTCGTAGGCGCCGCTGTCGAGGAGCGCCGCCCGTGCGTCGAGCATCGCGCGGTCGTCGCCGACGGTCCGCGGTGCCTTCGGTGGGAGCAGTGTGACGATGCCGTGCTTCGAGAGATCGAAGCGATGCCCCGCCTCGCAGCCGAGCGTGCGCTCATCGACCGGATCGAGGTCGAGGAGACAGTTCGGGCACCGGAGCCATGTCGTGTCGATCGACATGGAACCGGTGCCCGAAGCGGAGTGCGGTCGGCTCAGTGGTGCGACGAGTGGTGCGCCGCCTCGAGCTCGCCCCTCGTGACGGGCGCGATGCGGTCCTCGAAGAACCAGCGCGACAGGCCGGCCCGGAGGCGCTGGCCGACGGTGATCTTGCCGCGCGAGTTCGGGCGGATCATGAGCGGCTCGTACGAGTCGTAGCTCACGAGGCGCCAGCGGTCGTACTCGTCGAGTGGCTGGTGGACCTCGATGAACTCGCCGCCGGGCAGCTTCACGATGCGGCCCGACTCGTAGCCGTGCAGCACGATCTCGCGGTCCTTCTTCTGCAGCGCGATGCAGACGCGCTTCGTGACGAAGTAGGCGATGAACGGACCGACGATCGTCGTGAACTGCAGCGCGTGGATGACGCCTTCCATCGTCAGCGAGAAGTGCGTCGCCAGGATGTCGGAGCTCGCCGCGGCCCAGAGGCTCGCGTAGAACGTCACGCCGGCGGCGCCGATCGCGGTGCGGGTGGGCGCGTTGCGCGGACGGTCGGCGATGTGATGCTCGCGCTTGTCGCCGGTGATCCACGCCTCGATGAAGGGGTAGGCCACCACCAGCACGATGAAGATGCCGATCGCGATCAGCGGGACGAGGATGTTGAACGACCAGGTGCGGTCGAGCCACACGAACTCCCAGCCCGGCGGGATCAGGCGCAGCGCACCGTCGGCGAAGCCGATGTACCAGTCGGGCTGCGTTCCGGCGGAGACGGGCGAGGGGTCGTACGGTCCGTAGTTCCAGATCGGGTTGATGGTGAACATCGCCGCGATGAGCGCGATCACACCCCAGATGATGAACATGAAGCCGCCGGCCTTCGCCGCGTAGATCGGCAGGATGGGCGGGCCCACGGAGTTGGTCGTCTGACGGCCGGGTCCGGCGAACTGCGTGTGCTTGTGGATGAACACGTACACGACGTGGATCGCGATGAGCGCGACCACGAGCGCGGGCAGCAGCAGGATGTGCAGCGTGTAGAGGCGTCCGACGATCGCGGTGCCCGGGAACTCACCGCCGAAGAGCAGGAACGAGGTCCACGTGCCGATGATCGGGATGCCCTTGATGAGGCCGTCGATGATGCGGAGGCCGTTGCCCGAGAGCAGGTCGTCGGGGAGCGAGTAGCCGGTGAAGCCCTCGCCCATCGCGAGGATGAACAGCGTGAAGCCGATCACCCAGTTGAACTCGCGCGGCTTGCGGAACGCACCCGTGAAGAAGATGCGCAGCATGTGCAGGCCGATGGCCGCCACGAAGAGCAGCGCCGCCCAGTGGTGCATCTGGCGCACGAACAGGCCGCCGCGGATGTCGAACGAGATGTCGAGCGTCGAGGCCATGGCCACCGACATCTCGACGCCCTTGAGCGGCACGTACGAGCCGTCGTAGTGCACCTCGGCCATCGAGGCCTGGAAGAAGAACGTCAGGAACGTGCCGGAGACGAGCACGACGATGAAGCTGAAGAGCGCGACCTCGCCGAGCAGGAACGACCAGTGGTCGGGGAAGGCCTTGCGGCCGAGGCCCTTGATCGCGACCGCGATCCCGGTGCGGTCGTTGAAGTAGTCCGACGCCGCCGCGGTGAAGGTGCGCTTCTCAGACGTGTCGGTTCGGGTCGGTACGGTAGTCAACTGCGCTCCCAGAAACTCGGGCCGACGGGTTCGGTGAAGTCGCTCTGCGCGACGAGGTAGCCCTCCTCGTCGACCGCGATGGGCAGCTGCGGCAGCGGGCGCTTGGCCGGGCCGAAGATGACCTCGCAGTGGTTCGCCACGTCGAACTGCGACTGGTGGCAGGGGCAGAGCAGGTGGTGGGTGTGCTGCTCGTAGAGCGCCACGGGGCATCCGACGTGCGTGCAGATCTTGGAGTAGGCGACGATGCCGTCGTACGACCAGGACTCACGATCGGGCGCCTGGTTCAGCTCGCTCGGCTCGAGGCGCATGAGCAGGACGGCCGCCTTGGCCTTCTCCTCGAGCCTGCCGTGCTCGAGCTCGGCGAGACCCTCGGGGATGACGTGGAACGCGCTGCCGATGGTGACGTCGGCGGCCTTGATCGGCACGCCCGACGGGTCGAGCGTGAGGCGCGTGCCCTTGGCCCACATCGTGTGGCTCAGGAGCTCGACGGGCAGCTGGTCTTGGGGGGCGAAGCCGCGGAACAGGACCACCGCGGGCAGGGGGAAGACGAGCAGCGCGCCGATGAGGCTGTTCCGGATGACGGTGCGACGCGAGAACCCGGACTCCTCGTCGGCCTGGCGCATCACCTGCACAGCGCCCGCCTTCGTGGGCTCGGCGCCGCCGATCGGGTGGCGGATGTCGACCGACTCCGCCGACGTCATGAGCGACTTGCCCCAGTGGATGGCGCCGAAGCCGATGCCGAGGAGCGCGAGGGTGGCGCCGATCCCGATGAACATGTTGTTCAGCCGGACCATGCCGACGTCGTTCGACTCGATCGGGAAGAGCATGTAGGCGGCGATCGCCCATACGCTGCCGAGGATCGACAGGTAGAAGAGCAGGTAGACGGTGCGCTGTGCCCGCTTCTCGCGCTTCGGCTCCTCATCGGTGACGCGAGGGCGGTGCGGCTCGAAACCGGGATTGTCGAACGCGTCCTGGACGATGATCGCCGTGCCGGGCGACCGGGTGTAAACGTCTGCCTCGTGCGACGAGTCGGCAGCAACGACGTCCGTGCCGCTGTGGTCGTCCTGGGCCATGGTTCTCCTTCTTGGGTGCTTCGAGCCGAGCGGCGCTAGTTGGACTTCGCCGTGATCCAGACGGTGACCGCGACGATCGCGCCGAGACCGAAGATCCAGATGAACAGGCCCTCTGCGACCGGCCCGAGCGAGCCGAGCTCGAAACCGCCGGGCGAGCGGTTGTCCTGCACGTACTGGAGGTACGTGATGATGTCGCGCTTGTCTTCGGGCGAGATGTTCAGGTCGTTGAACACCGGCATGTTCTGCGGGCCCGTGACCATGGCCTCGTAGATGTGCACGCCCGAGACGTCGGTGAGCGGGGGAGCGAACTTGCCCTCGGTGAGCGCACCGCCGGCGCCGGCCACGTTGTGGCACATGGCGCAGTTGATTCGGAACAGCTCGGCGCCGTTCGCGGCGTCGCCGCCGCCGTTGGCGAGGTGCTCGGCGGGGATGTCGGGGCCGGGTCCGAGGGAGGCGACGTAGTACGCCAGCTGCTTGACCTGCTCGTCGGTGAACTGCGGCGGCTTCTGCTGGGCCTGCGGGCCCTGCATCTGCATCGGCATGCGGCCGGTGCCGACCTGGAAGTCGACCGCGGCGGCGCCGACGCCGATCAGGCTGGGACCGGTGCCCGTGCCCTGGGCCTCGAGGCCGTGGCAGGTGGCGCAGTTCGCCTGGAAGAGCTTCTTGCCCTGCTCGATGGTCTCCTGCGACGTGGGCTCGCTCTCGGCCTGCGCCGCGGTCCCGGTGCTCAGGGCGGCGTACGCGCCGCCCGTGAAGACGAGTCCGAGCGCGAGGAGCGCGACGGTGGCGAGCGGGTGCCGGCGGCCGGTGCGTCGCTTCGAGCGGTTCATCAGTTTCTTCCTGTTGGCGGTCATGCGGTTCGGGACGCTCCTGCTGCGACTATCTGAGGACGTAGATGACGAGGAACAGGCCGATCCAGACCACGTCGACGAAGTGCCAGTAGTAGGAGACGACGATGGCGCTGGTCGCCTCGCGATGGCCGAAGTTCTTCACCGCGAACACGCGGCCGATGACGAGCAGGAACGCGATGAGGCCACCCGTGACGTGGAGGCCGTGGAAGCCCGTCGTGAGGTAGAACGCCGAGCCGTACGCGTTGGAGTCGAGGGCGATGCCCTCGGAGACGAGCTGCGCGTACTCCCAGATCTGGCCGGCGACGAAGACCGCGCCCATGGCGTAGGTGAGGAAGAACCACTCGACCATGCCCCATTGCGACGGCTTCCACCCGGTGGCGTAGGGCTGCAGCCGCTCGGCCGCGAACACCCCGAACTGGCAGGTGAACGACGAGAGCACGAGGATGATGGTGTTCGTCAGCGAGAACGGGAAGTTCAGTCGATTCGCCTCGAACTCCCACAGCTCGGGCGACGTCGACCGCAGCGTGAAGTAGATCGCGAAGAGGCCCGCGAAGAACATGACCTCGCTGCCGAGCCAGACGATCGTGCCCACCGCAACGGTGTTCGGTCGCTTGATCACGGGCGCGCTCGCCTGATAAGTGATTGAGGTGCTCGTCACGCTCCCCATTATGGCTGAAATCGGGGCTGAGTTTTCGTCATCCGGAGGAGTCGTGTCGGTGCTTCGGGGTTAGGCAACCCTCAGTTGCGGTGTGCGTCAGCCGCGAATCCGCCCTGAATCCCCGTCGATAGGATCGGAGCATGCCCGAGCGACAGAACTGGCCCGCCATCATCACCGCGCTGCTCGACGGCGAGGACCTCAGCGTCTCGGACGCGGCGTGGTGCATGGAGCAGGTCATGACGGGCGCCGCGACCGACGCGCAGCTGGCCGCGTTCCTCATCGCGCTGCGAGTCAAGGGGGAGACGGTCGACGAGATCGTGGGCTTCCGCGACGCCGTGCTCGAGCACGCCGTGCCGCTCCACGTCGACCCCATGGCGCTCGACATCGTGGGCACGGGCGGCGACCGCTTCGGCACGGTGAACGTGTCGACCATGGCGTCGGTCATCGCCGCGGCATCCGGCGTGCCCGTGATCAAGCACGGCAACCGGGCGGCGAGCTCGTCGTCGGGCTCGTCCGACGTGCTGGCCGCGCTCGGGCTCGACCTCGGGCTCCCCGCCGACCGCGTGGCGAGCGTGCTCGACGAGGCCGGCATCACCTTCGCGTTCGCCGGCGCGTTCCACCCCGGCTTCAGGCACGCGGGCCCGGTCCGGTCCCAGCTGGGGGTGCCCACGGTCTTCAACTTCCTCGGCCCGCTCTGCAATCCGGCACGGCCCGAGGCATCGGCGGTGGGCGTCGCGCACCTCGATCGCGTTCCCCTCATCGTCGGCGTGTTCCAGACGCGCGGCGCGACGGCGCTGGTGTTCCGCGGCGACGACGGGCTCGACGAGCTCACGACGACCGGTCACAGCCACGTCTGGGAGGTGTCCCGTGGCACGGTCAAGGAGCACGACCTCGATCCGCGGGAGCTCGGCATCCCGCGGGCGAGCATCGACGACCTCGTGGGCGGCGACGCCGAGCACAACGCCGAGATCGTGCACCGCGTGCTCGCCGGTGATCGCGGACCCGTGCGCGACATCGTGGTGCTCAACGCGGCCGCCGGATTGGTGTCGTTCGAGCTCGCGAAGGACCCGAGCCAGTTCCAGCGCGCCATCCTCGACCGGTTCCGCGACAAGATGGCCGTCGCGGAGGAGGCCATCGACAGCGGAGCGGCCGCCCGCAAGCTCGAGGAGTGGATCGCCGCGACGAAGGCCTGAGCCGGTCGATCGCTCCGGCGATCGGTCACCGGCGTCCGGCCGCACGCACACGAACGGCCCCGCGGATGCCGCGGGGCCGTTCGCCGTTCGCATCACTCGTGCGAGACGTCCTCGTCGACCCAGTCGAAGGTCTTCGTGACGGCCTTCTTCCAGAGCCGCAGCTGGCGCTCACGCTCCTCCGCGTCCATCTGCGGCTCCCAGCGACGGTCCTCCTGCCAGTTGGCGCGGAGGTCGTCGAGACCCGACCAGAACCCGACCGCGAGGCCGGCGGCGTACGCGGCACCCAGCGCCGTGGTCTCCGCGACCACGGGCCGGACGACGGGGACGCCGAGGATGTCCGCCTGGAACTGCATGAGCGTGTTGTTCGCGATCATGCCGCCGTCCACCTTCAGCTCGGTGAGCTCCACCCCGGAGTCGGCGTTGACCGCGTCGAGCACCTCGCGCGTCTGGAACGCCGTCGCCTCGAGCGCGGCCCGGGCGATGTGGCCCTTGTTCACGTACCGGGTGAGGCCGACGAGCGCACCGCGTGCATCCCCACGCCAATACGGCGCGAACAGCCCCGAGAACGCCGGCACGAAGTACGCGCCGCCGTTGTCGTCGACGGTCTTCGCGAGCTCCTCGATCTCCGGCGCGCTCGAGATGAGCCCGATGTTGTCACGCAACCATTGCACGAGCGCACCCGTGATCGCGATCGACCCCTCCAGCGCGTAATGCGCCGGCTCGTCGCCGAGCTTGTAGCCCAGCGTGGTGAGGAGGCCGTTCTTCGAGTGGATGATCTCGGTGTCCGTGTTGAAGATGAGGAAGTTGCCGGTGCCGTACGTGTTCTTCGACTCGCCGGCATCGAATGCCGCCTGGCCGAACGTCGCGGCCTGCTGGTCGCCGAGGTCGCCGGCGATCGGCACCTCGCGGAGCAGGCTCGACCCGTGGGCCGTGCCGAAGACGCCCGACGAGGGCTTGATCTCGGGGAGCATCGACTTCGGCACGCCGAACGCCGCAAGGATGTCGTCGTCCCACTGGAGGGTCTCGAGGTCCATGAACATCGTGCGGCTCGCGTTCGTGACATCCGTCGCGTGCACGCCGCCGTCGACGCCTCCGGTGAGGTTCCAGAGGACCCAGGTGTCGGTGTTGCCGAAGATCAGGTCGCCCGCCTCGGCCTTCTCGCGGGCGCCCTCGACGTTCTCGAGGATCCAGACGATCTTGGTGCCCGAGAAGTACGTCGCAAGGGGCAGGCCGACCTTCTGCTTGAACCGCTCGACACCACCGTCGGCGGCGAGCCGGTCGACGATCGGCTGGGTGCGGGTGTCCTGCCACACGATGGCGTTGTAGACGGGCTGGCCGGTGTTCTTGTCCCAGACCACCGCGGTCTCGCGCTGGTTGGTGATGCCGACCGCGGCGATGTCGTGCCGGGTGAGCTGCTTCTTGCCGAGGGCCTGGCCGATCACCTCGCCGGTGTTGCGCCAGATCTCCATGGGGTCGTGCTCGACCCAGCCGGGCCTGGGGAAGATCTGCTCGTGCTCGAGCTGGCCCGTCGACACGATCGAGCCCTTCTTGTCGAAGACGATCGCGCGTGTGCTCGTTGTTCCCTGGTCGATGGCCAGGACGTAGTCAGCCATGACTTCCTCTCACTGTTGCGGATGTCCCACCGGCGTCCGCGTCGGCGGGGGTGCACGCGCGTGGCGCGCGCTGGGGAGAAACGGACGCGGGACCGACCCGTGAGGGCCGGTCCCGCCGGATGGTCAGGTGATGACCGGAAGGAGCCAGAGGGCGGCCCAACCGGCCAGGAGGCCGCCGACGATCGGGCCGACGACCGGCACCCACGAGTAGGACCAGTCGCTGGCGCCCTTGCCCCTGATCGGGAGGAAGGCATGCGCGATGCGCGGGCCGAGGTCACGAGCCGGGTTGATCGCGTAACCGGTGGGACCACCGAGCGACACGCCGATGCCGACCACGAGGAGGGCGACGGGCAGCGCGCCGAGCGAGGCGAGGCCGGCGGCGTCGCCCTGGCGGCCGAAGCCGATGACCACGAACACCAGCACGAAGGTGCCGATGATCTCGGTGACGAGGTTCCAGGCGTAGTTGCGGATGCCGGGGCCCGTCGAGAAGGTGCCGAGCTTGGGCGCCGGATCGGGCTCCTCGTCGAAGTGCTGCTTGTAGGCCAGCCAGACGATGACCGCGCCGAGGATCGCGCCGAGCAGCTGCGCGCCGATGTAGGCGATCACCGAGACGAAGTCCACCGGCACGGTGAGGTCGAGGGCGGCGTTGCCGAACTCGGTGGCACCGTTCGCGACGAGTCCGAGGGTGACGGCGGGGTTGATGTGCGCGCCCGACGCATACGCGACGATGACGGCGGCGAAGACCGCGAAGCCCCAGCCGAACGTCACCATGAGGAATCCGCCGTTGAAGCCCTTCGTCTTCGCAAGGGCGACGTTGGCGACGACACCGCAACCGAGGAGCACCAGCATCGCGGTCCCCACGAGTTCCGAGAGGAACAATATTCCGAGATTGTCCACGTCGACCATCCATCCTTTTCGCTTGGCCCCTCGGGCTTCGCCCAGGGGCGGAACACTGCACACCATACTCGCGGCGTCACCGGCGGGGGAATGGCCGCGAGGCAATTGGGGAGGGCGGCCTCCGATTTGCGGGAAGCTCTTACCTCGGGCGCCGCTTCGGGCGTAGGTTGACGGGGGAGTGCTGCGACGGCGCCGATGCATGGTCGCGTGGTGTCCGGCAGCCATGGTGAAGGGATGCCCGTGAAGAAGATCATCAACGATCCGAAGCGCGTCGTCGACGAATCGGTCGCCGGATTCGGCCTGGCCCACGCCGACATCGTCCGCGTCGAACTGGATCCGATCCATGTCGTGCGGGCGGACGCCCCGATCGCCGGCAAGGTCGGCATCGTCAGCGGCGGTGGCAGCGGACACGAACCGCTCCATGCCGGATACGTCGGCTTCGGCATGCTGGATGCCGCGGTGCCCGGTGCGGTGTTCACCTCGCCCACGCCCGACCCGATCCTCGCCGCCACCAAGGCGGTCGACGGCGGAGCGGGCGTGCTGCACATCGTCAAGAACTACACCGGCGACGTGCTCAACTTCGAGACCGCGGCCGACCTGGCGGCCGCCGACGGCATCACCGTGCGCGCGGTCGTCACGAACGACGACGTCGCCGTGAAGGACAGCCTCTACACGGCCGGCCGTCGCGGCGTCGCGGGCACGGTGCTGGTCGAGAAGATCGCGGGCGCGGCCGCCGAACGCGGCGATTCGCTCGACGAGGTCGCCGACCTCGCCGAACGCGTCAACGCCAACGCGCGGTCGATGGGCCTCGCCCTCACGCCCTGCATCGTGCCGCACGCCGGCGAGCCGAGCTTCACGCTCGCCGAGGACGAGATCGAGATCGGCATCGGCATCCACGGCGAGCCCGGACGCGAGCGCATCAAGCTCGAGCCGGCCGACGGCCTCGTCGACCGCCTCATCGAACCCGTGCTCGACGACCTCCCGTACTCCGGTGGCGACCGCGTGCTCCTGTTCGTCAACGGGATGGGCGGAACGCCGCTGGTCGAGCTGTACCTCGCGTACCGCCGTGCCGCCGAGGTGCTCGCCGAGCGGGGCATCACGATCGCCCGGTCGCTCGTGGGCAACTACATCACGTCGCTCGAGATGCAGGGGATGTCGATCACGCTCCTGAAGCTCGACGACGAGATGATCGAGCTGTGGGATGCGCCCGTGCAGACGGCTGCGCTCCGATGGGGACGATAGAAGGAGGCATCCGTGGGTCTGGACATCACCTGGGCGGTGGACTGGGTCAGGCGAAGCGCTGACGTGATCTCCGAGCACCGGGTCGAGCTCATCACGCTCGACCGGGAGATCGGCGACGGCGATCACGGCGAGAACATGGATCGCGGCTTCCAGGCCGTGCTCCCGAAGCTCGACGACCTGCCTGCCGGGTCAACCCCGGGCGATGTCCTGAAGCTCGTGGCGACGACGCTCATCTCGACGGTCGGCGGGGCCGCCGGTCCGCTGTACGGCACCGCCTACCTGAAGGGCGCCGTGGCCGCCGGATCCGAGACGTCGCTCGACGGCGCCGCGATCGCTGCGGTGCTCACGGCGGCGCGCGACGGCATCGTGATGCGCGGCAAGGCGGAGTCGGGCGACAAGACCATGGTCGACGCGTGGACGCCGGCCGTCGACGCAGCGGACGCAGCGGCGTCGAACGGGTCGGATGCCGCGGCAGTCCTCGCGGCTGCAGCGGCCGCCGCCCGTGAGGGCGCGATCGCCACCGAGCCGCTCGTCGCCCGCAAGGGCCGCGCGAGCTACCTCGGCGAGCGTTCCGCCGGACACCGTGATCCCGGCGCCGAGTCGACCGCGCTGCTGCTGCAGGCCGCGGCCGACGCGGCCTCCGCCTCGGCAGGGGCGTGAGGGTGGCGACACCGGGAAAGGTCGGCGTCGTCTTCGTCTCGCACTCCGCGCGCATCGCGGAGGGCCTCGTCGAGCTCGCTCGTCAGATGGCGCCGTCGGCGGCCCTCGTGGCCGCCGGCGGCACCGATGACGGCCGCATCGGCACGAGCTTCGAGCTGGTGAGCTCTGGCATCGCGGAGGCCGATTCGGGCGCGGGGGTCGTGGTGCTCTGCGATCTCGGCTCGGCGATCCTCACGACCGAGACGGCGATGGACTTCCTCGACGACGAGGTGCGCGAGCGCGTGCGCATCGTCGACGCCCCGCTCGTCGAGGGCGGGGTGGCCGCGGCCGTCGCGGCCGAGGCGGGCGACGACCTGGCGCACGTGGTGACCGCGGCGGAGTCGGCGCGCGGCGGGGGCGAGGCGCCCGTGGGTGCTGCCGTGGCGACACCTGCCGAGGCGTCCGATGAGGCCGGGGCGTCCGGTCATGTGCACTCGCGGTCGGTGACGCTCGTGAACGCCGACGGCCTGCACGCCCGCCCCGCGGCCGAGCTCGTGAAGCTCGCGAGCACGTTCGGTCCGCGCGTCACGGTGAACGGCACCGACGCGAAGAGCCTGCTCAGCATCATGTCGCTGGGTCTCACGAAGGGTGCGACCGTCGAGATCGCGAGCGACGATCCCGAGGGCGGACCGGCCGTGGACGCGATCGCGGCGCTGGCCGAGTCGGGGTTCGGCGAGGCCTGACACGCGGGCTCTGCAGGGGAGAGGCTCTCTTGCTCGACAGAGAACGATCGTTCTCTTGTCAGTTGCCGCCCGCGACCCGGATATCGGCGCCCGAGGTGTACGAGGCATCCGGCGACAGCAGGTAGGCGACCGCTCCCGCCACCTCGTGCACCTCGCCGGGACGGCGCATCGGGATGCCGGGCGCACGTTCGTCGGGCGCGTTCGGTCGCCCGGCCGCGGCGTGGATCTCGGTGCGAG
>CBFGWW010000053.1:0-14825 GCA_965652625.1 uncultured Agromyces sp. | reverse complement strand
CAGGAGTTCAACCTGATGCCCGACCTCACGGTCGCGCAGAACATCTTCATCGGGCGGGAGCACCGCAGCGCGGGCCTCTTCCTCGACGACCGGGCGCTCAACCGGCGCGCGCAGGACCTGTTCGACCGGCTCGGCCTCGCGCTCGACCCGGCCGAGCCGGTCGAGCACCTGACCGTCGCCCGCCAGCAGATGGTCGAGATCGCCAAGGCGCTGTCGTTCGACGCGAAGGTGCTCATCATGGACGAGCCGACCGCGGCGCTGAACGACGCCGAGGTCGACGTGCTGTTCGAGCTCATCGGGCGCTTCCGCTCGCCCGAGACCGGCGTCATCTACATCTCGCACCGCATGGAGGAGCTCTCGCGCATCTCCGACCGCATCACGGTGCTGCGCGACGGGCGGTACATCGACACGCTCGAGACCGCTGCGACCGACCAGCGCGAGGTCATCTCGCTCATGGTCGGCCGCGAGCTGCGCGGCGAGCAGCGTCCGGCCGCCGTCCGCGTCGAGGGCGAGCCCGTGCTCTCGGTGCGCGGACTGTCGACGAAGCGACTCCTGCGCGACGTCAGCTTCGACGTGCACGCGGGCGAGATCCTCGGCTTCGCCGGGCTCATGGGCGCGGGCCGCACCGAGGTGGCGCGGGCCATCGTCGGCGCCGACCGACGCGACGCGGGGGTGGTCTCCGTGCGCGGGCGCGAGGTGCACATCCAGAATCCGGCGGATGCCGCGCGCCTCGGCATCGGCTACCTCTCCGAGGACCGCAAGCAGCTCGGCGTCCTCCTCGAGCGCAGCGTGCGCGAGAACATCGTGCTCGCATCCCTCCGCGACTACGTCGGCGCCCTCGGATTCGTCAAGAGCGGCCGCATCGAGGCGACAGGGCGGGAGTACGTGCGCAAGCTCCGCATCAAGACCCCGTCGACCGCGCAGCTCGTGCGGAACCTCTCGGGCGGCAACCAGCAGAAGGTCGTCATCGCCAAGTGGCTCGCGAAGGACTGCGACGTCCTGATCTTCGACGAGCCGACGCGCGGGATCGACGTGGGCGCCAAGGAGGAGATCTACGTGCTGCTGCGCGAGCTCGCCGACCAGGGCAAGGCGATCGTCATGATCTCGTCCGAGCTCCCCGAGGTGCTCCGCCTCGCCGACCGCATCGCCGTCATGGCCGAGGGACGGCTCACCGCCGTGCTCGACAACGCCGATGCCACCCAGGAGAACGTCATGGACTACGCCACCCGCTTCAGCGCCGAAGGGACCATCGCATGAGCCCCACGACCACCCCGACGACCGAGACGCCCTCCACGTCGGCCTACGCCGCGGTCGACGCCGGCACGCCCCGGTTCGCGCGGCTGCGCGGCTCGCTGCAGCAGCTGCTCGCGGCGGCGAGCCTCATCGTCATCGTCGTGTTCTTCTCGTTCGCGAGCTCGCACTTCTTCACCGCGAACAACCTCATCTCGATCCTGACCGCGGCGACCGTGACCGGCATCCTCGCGCTCGGCACCACGTTCGTCATCATCACGGGCGGCATCGACCTGTCGATCGGCACGGGCATGGTGCTCTGCGGCGTCATGGCCGGCGTGTTCCTCACCTACTGGGGCTGGCCGCTCTGGGCGGGCGTGATCGCGACGATCCTGTTCGGCGCGCTCATCGGGCTGGTCAACGGCGTGAACATCTCGATCTTCGGCATCCCGCCGTTCATCGCGACGCTCGGCATGATGCTCATCGCGGCGGGTCTCTCGCTCGTCATCTCGGGCACGAAGCCGATCTACTTCAACGACACACCCGAGTTCCAGCAGATCATGAACCTCTCGATCATCCCGGGGCTGCGATTCCCGCTCGGCGTCGCGATCTTCATCGTGATGATCGTCGTGGCCGCGCTGCTGCTGTCGAAGACGATCGTGGGCCGGTACGCCTTCTCGATCGGCTCGAACGAGGCCGCGACCGAGCTGTCGGGCGTGAACGTGACCCGCTGGAAGATCATCATCTACACCATGGCCGGCCTCTTCGTCGGCCTGGCCGGCGTGCTCTCCGCGTCGCGGCTCTCGTCGGCGCAGCCGACGGGCGGCATGGGCCTCGAGCTCGAGGCGATCGCCGCGGTCGTCATCGGCGGCACGTCGCTGCAGGGCGGCAAGGGCTCCATCGTGGGCACCGTCATCGGCGCCCTCATCATGGCCGTGCTGACGAACGGCCTCCGCATCATCTCGGTCCCGCAGGAGTGGCAGT
Source organism: uncultured Agromyces sp. (assembly GCA_965652625.1). Lineage (GTDB taxonomy): Bacteria > Actinomycetota > Actinomycetes > Actinomycetales > Microbacteriaceae > Agromyces. The sequence goes on along the minus strand of CBFGWW010000053.1, from coordinate 12,611 downwards.
CGGTCGCGGTCGGCATCGTGATCCTCATCGCCGTCTACCTCGACATGCTGCGCCGCCGGCGGGCCTGAGACCTCCGGGACCCCACCCGGACCACGCAACACACAGCGACACACCGAACCACCGACACAAGGGAGTGACCATGTTCAAGAAGCGCACGATCGGGGCCGTCGTCGGCCTCGCGGCTGCGGCGCTCGTCCTCGCGGGCTGCGCGAGCGACGGGGGCGGCTCCGCGGCCGCCGACGGCGAGAAGCCGTACGTCGCCCTGATCTCGAAGGGCTTCCAGCACCAGTTCTGGCAGGCCGTGAAGTCGGGCGCCGAGCAGGCGGCCGAGGAGTTCGACGTCGAGATCACGTTCGAGGGTCCCGACACCGAGGCCGACGTCGACCAGCAGATCCAGATGCTGCAGACCGCCCTCGACAAGAGCCCGGCGGCGATCGGCTTCGCCGCGCTCGACAGCCAGGCGGCCGGCCCGCTGCTGCAGCAGGCGAAGGACCAGAACATCCCGGTGATCGCCTTCGACTCGGGCGTCGAGAGCGACATCCCGCTGACGACCGCCGCGACCGACAACCTCGCCGCGGCCGCCGAGGCGGCGAAGCACATGGCGGAGGCCGTCGGACACGAGGGCAAGGTGGCCCTCGTCGTGCACGACCAGACGTCGGTGACCGGCCAGCAGCGCCGCGACGGCTTCGTCGACTACATGGAGGAGAACGAGCCCGGCATCGAGATCGTCGACATCCAGTACGGCGGCGGCGACCAGGCCAAGTCGGCCGACCTGGCCAAGGCGATCATCGCGGCGAACCCCGACCTCAAGGGCATCTACGGCTCGAACGAGGGATCGGCGATCGGCGTGGTGCAGGCGGTGAAGGAGCTCGGCATCGACCCGACGCAGCTCGTCGTCGTCGGATTCGACTCGGGCAAGGCGCAGATGGACGCGATCCGCGACGGGCTCATGCTCGGCGCGATCACGCAGAACCCGGTCGGCATCGGCTACGAGACGGTGAAGGCCGCCGTCGAGGCGATCGACGGCACGGAGCTGCCGAAGACGATCGACACCGGCTACTACTGGTACGACGCGTCGAACATCGACGACGACGAGATCCAGGCCGTCCTCTACGAGTGATCCCAGCAAAGGGAACGGGGCGTCGGCTGCGGCCGGCGCCCCGTTCCGCGTCGGCGCCACCGGGTCGGCGCTCCGCGCTCAGCGCTGTGCTCGGCGCTCGGCGCTCGGCGCTCAGAGCGCCCGTCGCAGCCACTGCTCCACGCCCGACACGTGCACGACGGTGTGCGCCGAGGCCAGGTCGGCGTCGCCCGCCGCGATCGCGTCGAGGATCGCGTGGTGCTCCTGCAGGGTGCGACCGACCACGTTCTCCTGCGTGATGCCGCGCCAGATGCGCGCGCGCACGGTGTGGCTCGACAGCGAGTCGATGAGGCTCGCGAGGTAGGTGTTGCCCGTCGCCTCGGCGATGCCGCGGTGGAACTCGAGGTCGTGCTCGACGAGGCTCTCGACGTCGGCGGCCTGGTCGACGCTCTCGACCACCTCGCGCAGGTGGGCGACCTCCTCGACGCCGGCGTTGCGTGCGGCGAGGGCGGATGCCGCGGGCTCGAGGATGCGGCGGACGGCGAAGATCTCGAGCACCGACTGGTCGTCGTGCAGGTCGACCACGAACGACATCGCCTCGAGGAGCAGCCGAGGCTCGAGGCTGGTCACGTAGGTGCCGTCGCCGCGCCGTACGTCGAGCACGCGGATGACCTCGAGCGCCTTCACCGCCTCGCGCAGCGACGACCGCGACAGGCCCAGTCGCTCGCTGAGCTCCTTCTCGGGCGGGAGCCGATCGCCGGGGGCGAGGTCACCCGCGATGATCATCTCCTTGATGCGCAGGATCGCTTCGTCGGTGACCGCCATGTCGGCATCGTAGCGCGAGACGCCGCAGACATCGGACGTCTAGGGCGCGGCGCGCCAGAGGTGCATCGACGCGTAGCTGCGCCAGGGCGCCCATCGCGCCCCCTCGGCTGCGAGCGCGGCGGCATCGGACGGCAGCCCGAGCGCCGCAGCGCCGTAGCGCAGCACGAGGTCGCTCGTGAGCAGCACGTCGGGTGCGCGGGTGACCCGCATCGACACGTAGCCCGCCGTCCACGGCCCGATGCCCGGCACCGCGAGGAGGTCGCGCGCGAGCTCGTCGCGCTCGCGGTCGGCGGAGACCACGAGGTCTCCGGTCTCGAGCCGGCGCGCGACGTCGACGATCGTGCGGATGCGCGCCGCTGGGCCGCGCAGGACGTGCTCGCCCTCCTCGGCGATCGCCGCCGTCGTGGGGAAGAGCACCGACGGCCCGTCGCCGCCGACGTGCTCGCCGAGCTCGGCCGCGAGGCGCGCGAGCGCCGTGCGCGCGGCTTTCACCGAGACCTGCTGCCCGACGAGCGCGCGGAAGACGAGCTCGTGGGGGTCGAGGCATCCGGGCACGCGGATGCCGGGCACGGCCGCGACGGATGCCGCGAGGCGCGGGTCGGCCGCGAGCGCCTCGTCGATCGCCACGGCGTCGGCGTCGAGGTCGAACAGGCGCCGCACGCGCGCGACGAGCGGCGGCAGGTCGGCGAGGGTCGCCAGGCGGGCCTCGACGTCGATCGACGGGGCATCGGCGTCGCCACCGGCCTCGAAGCGCACGAGCGCCGGCCCGGCGGGGAGCCGCAGCGTGCGCCGGTAGTGCAGCGGCCCCGCCTCCTCGACGCCGTCGAGCGCGCGCGTGCCGAGCCAGTGGAACACGCCTGCCGCGTCGAAGGGCGCCCGGGCGGGCAGTCGCAGTCGCACGAGGCCGCCGTGCGGGTCGGCCTCGGCGTCGGCACCCGGCTCGGAGCCCGAGCCCGCCCCGGCGGGGACGACCGGCACCGCGACGCCGCGATCGCGCAGCCGGGCCGTCGCCCGGAGCTCGAGCGGGCTGCGCTCGTAGACCGCGCGGATCGTGTCGTTGAACTGGCGGATGCTGCCGAACCCCGACGCGAACGCGACGTCGGCCACGGGCAGCGACGTGGAGGTGAGCAGGGCGCGCGCGGTCTGCGCCCGGTGCGCGCGCGAGAGTGCGAGCGGCCCCGCGCCGAGCTCGGCGGTCAGCACGCGGGTGAGGTGGCGCGGCGTGTAGCCGAGTCGGGCGGCGAGGCCCGGCACGCCCTCGCGCTCGACGACGCCGTCGGCGATGAGGCGCATCGCCCTGGCGGCGAGGTCGTCGCGCAGGTCCCACTCGGGGGAGCCGGGCACGGCGTCGGGCAGGCAGCGCTTGCAGGCGCGCAGGCCCGCCTCGTGCGCGGCGGCGGCCGTGAGGTAGAAGCTCACGTTCGTCGGCTTCGGCGAGACCGCCGGGCAGCTCGGCCGGCAGTAGATGCCGGTCGAGTGCACGCCCGTGATGAACTGGCCGTCGAAGCGGGCGTCGCGGGCTCGCATGGCGCGGTACCGCTCGGCGAACACGGGGTCGGCGAGCGGATCGGCGGGACGCGTGGCGGTGGCGTTCGGCGGGGTCATGGGTCCAGCCTCGCACGCGTCACCGACATCGACCAGCGGGAATCGGACATGGCCTCGGAGCCCCGCCGACCCGCCCGCAGACCGGCCCGTCGGCACGGACCGCCCGGCCCAGCGGCTAGCGTGGACGGATGCCGACCGACGTGCTCGCCCGCCTCCAGGACGCCCTCGGGGCATCCGTCACCACCGACCCCGCCGTGCTCGACGCGACCCGCGAGGACAAGTCGGGCTGGCGGAGCGCGAGCGCACCGCTGGCGGTCGTGCACGCGGCATCCGTCGAGGACGTGCAGGCCGTCCTGCGCCTCGCGCACGCCACCGGCACGCCCGTCGTGCCGCGCGGCGCCGGCACGGGCCTCGCCGGAGGCGCCCTCGCGAGCACCGGCGCGATCGTGCTCGACGTGACGCGCATGGACCGGATCCTCGAGGTCTCCGAGGCCGACGAGCTCGCCGTCGTCGAGCCGGGCGTGCTCAACGGCGACCTCAACGCCGCCCTCGCGCCGCTCGGCCTCTGGTTCGCGCCCGACCCCGCGAGCCGCGCCATCTCGTCGATCGGCGGCAACATCGCGACGAACGCCGGGGGACTGCTGTGCGCCAAGTACGGCGTCACCCGCGAGGCCGTGCTCGGGCTCGCGGTCGTGCTCGCCGACGGGCGCCTGCTGCGCACCGGGCACCGCACCGTCAAGGGCGTCACGGGCTACGACCTCACGGCGCTCATGGTCGGCTCCGAGGGCACGCTCGGCGTCATCGTCGAGGCGACCCTGCGCCTTCGGCCGCTGACGCCCGGCGACGTCGTGACGGTCGCCGCCGTGTTCCCCGACGTCGAGGCGGCCGCCGCGGCATCCGCGGCCGTGACCGCCGCGCGCATCCGGCCCGCGGTGCTCGAGCTCATCGACGCGTCCGGCCTCGCGCGAGTGGCCGCGCACCTCGGACCCGTCGCGCTCGCCGGCACGCCCCTCGAGTCGCTCGCCCCCGGCGAGGCGTTCCTCCTCGCGCAGAGCGACGGCGGCGCGGCCGACGCCGAGGCGAAGCTCATCGGCGAGGCGTTCGCGAGCGCGGGCGGTCGGGTCACGGTGTCGACGGATGCCGCGACGGGCGAACGGCTCCTGGCGATCCGCCGCTCGATGCATCCGGCGCTCGCCGCCTCGGGGCAGGTGCTCATCGAAGACGTCGCCGTGCCGCGCTCGCGGCTGCCCGAGATGTTCCGCGCGATCGAGGAGATCGGGCGGCGCCACGGCGTGGAGATCCCCACGCTCGCGCACGCCGGCGACGGCAACCTGCACCCCAACTTCGTGTTCACGGGCGATGAGGTGCCCGCGCACGTGTGGGCGGCGGCCGACGACATGTTCCGCACGGCCGTCGCGCTCGGCGGCACGCTCACGGGCGAGCACGGCGTCGGCATCCTGAAGCGGCGCTGGCTCGCCGACGAGCTCGGCGAGGACTCCTTCGGGCTGCAGCGCGGGATCAAGGAGCTCTTCGACCCGACGGGGATCCTCAATCCCGGCGTGATGTTCGAGGCATCCGCCCGCTGACGCACCCGCTCGATATGCTGCGCGGGTGAGCAACGTGCCGCTGCAGCCGCCAGCCAATCCGACGCCCGCGCCGCCGCTGTGGTCGGCCCCGCCGCCGAAGGGGCGCACCGGCGGCATCGCGTTCGCCGTGACCGGCATCGTGATCGCCGGCGCGGTCGCGCTGCTCGTGCTCGCCTACCTCGCCGTCGCGCTCGGAGTGCCCACCGTCGCGCTCGGCGCGGCGCTCGCCCTCCTGCCGCTCGTGGTCGTGCTGCTCACCATCCGGTGGGTCGACCGCTGGGAGCCCGAGCCACGGTGGGCGCTGTGGTTCGCGTTCCTCTGGGGCGCCGCCGTCTCGGTGGCCTTCGCCCTCGTCGTCGACCTCGGCATCCAGCTCGCCGTCGCCTACGCCGAGTCGGGCGCGACGCTCGACGAGGCGATGCAGGCGGTCGTGCAGGCGCCCATCGTCGAGGAGACGGCGAAGGGCATCGGCGTGCTGCTCATCTACGCCTTCTCCCGCTCGCACTTCGACGGCCCGGTCGACGGGCTCGTCTACGGCGCAACGGTGGCCGCGGGCTTCGCCTTCACCGAGAACATCCTCTACTTCGGGGCCGCCCTCATCGAGGGCGGTGCGGAGGAGCTCGGCGCGACGTTCGTCGTGCGCGGCATCTTCTCGCCGTTCGCGCACGTGCTGTTCACGGCGTGCACGGGCATCGCGATCGGCATCGGCGCACGACGCGGCGGCGGCGCCGGCGTCATCGGCTGGTTCCTGTTCGGCCTCGCGGGAGCGATCCTGCTGCATGCGCTCTGGAACGGCTCGCTCGCGTTCGCCGACGACGCGATCGGCCTCTACTTCACCGTGCAGGTGCCGATCTTCATCGGCTTCATCCTCGTGACCGTCTTCCTGCGGCGCGAAGAGGTGAGGGTCACGCGAACGCGGCTCGCCGAGTACGGCGCCGCCGGGTGGTTCAGCCCGGCCGAGGTGCAGATGCTCGCCACGCCGGCCGGCCGGCGGCAGGCGCGCGCGTGGGCGCGGCTGCAGTCACCGTCGCGCACGGCCGAGATGCGCCGCCTGATCACGGATGCCACGCACCTGGCGTTCACCCGGCAGCGGCTCGTCACCGGACGGGCCGGGCTCCGCTCCTCGGTCGACGAGGACGCGCTGCTGCGGGCGGTCGCCGCGGATCGGGCGGCGCTGCTGCGCTGAGGCTGCGCCCCGCGAAGCGCGCGGATGCCGCGACTATGATGACGGCATCCGGATTGACGGCGATCGGAGACGGCATGCCCGTGCCGCGGCATCCGCAGGACTACGACCTGCACGACCTGCGCGACCGCCTGCTGCGCGCCCAGGAGACCGCGATCGCCACGGGCACCGTGCCGCCGGCGCTCCGACCCGTCGTGCGCGAGTCGTGGGAGCGGGCCATCCGCGGGCAGATCGACCCCGACCACGCGCTGCCGCGCGTCGACCTCGACGAGGACGCCTTCCGCGAGTACCGCGCCTCGCACGCGCTCGCACCCGTGCTGCCGGTGATCCGCCGGCTGCTGGTCGACGGCGCCGACGACGCGGGCCTCGTGGTCGCGGTCGGCGACGAGCACGGCCGGCTGCTGTGGGTGGAGGGCGACCCCGGACTCCGTCGACGCGCCGAGGACATGCTCTTCATCGCCGGCGCCGACTGGTCGGAGGCGAGCGTCGGCACGAGCGCGCCGGGCACCGCGCTGCAGCTCGACCGTGCCGTGCAGATCCGCGGCGCCGAGCACTACAACCGCATCGTGCACCCGTGGAGCTGCACTGCGGCACCGGTGCACGACCCCGCGAGCGGCGAGCTCCTCGGGGTCATCGACATCACGGGCACCGACCATGCCGTCGCGCCGCACACCCTCTCGCTCGTGCAGGCGACCGTCGCCGCCGTCGAGGCGGAGCTGCGCATCGCGAGCCTCGAGTCCACCGTGCGTGCGACGCTGCGCCGTTCGCGCATGACCGCCGTGCCCGCGCCGCGTCCGACGCGCACGCCGCTCACGGTGCTCGGCGAGCGACGCCCGCGCCTCGGCGCCGTGGAGCTGAGCCCGCGGCACGCCGAGATCCTCACGCTCCTCGCGTGGCATCCGCAGGGCCTCGGCGCCGAGCGCCTCGCGAGCCTCGTCTACGAGACCGAAGCGTCGCCCGTCACGCTGCGCGCCGAGCTCGTGCGCCTTCGTCGCGTGCTCCACGCCGCTGGGGAGCCGCCGCTCGAGTCGCGCCCCTACCGGCTCGGTCGCGAGGTCGACCTCGACGCGGCATCCGTGGCGAAGCTGCTCGCGCAGGGTGCGCTGAAGCGCGCCGCCGAGCGCTACGCGGGCCCCGTGCTGCCCGCCTCGACGGCGCCCGGCATCGTGGAGCTGCGCGACGAGCTCGCCGGGCGACTGCGGGAGTCGATGCTGTCGGATGCCTCGCCCGAGGTGCTCGCCGCCTACGCCGAGCGCGACGAGTGCCGCTACGACGCCGAGGTGTGGCGGGCGCTCCTCGAGGTGCTGCCGCCGCGCTCGCCGCGACGCGCCTCGGTCGTCGCGCACCTGGAGCGCGTCGAAGCCGCGCTGCGCTGACTGCCGCCCGCAACGGCCCACTGCAACGTCATTGCAACCCTCGGGCAACGGGGCGGCAACCCGTGCGCGCCTAGCGTGGCAGCGCCCGCTTCGGGCAGAGACGACGACGTCGAGGAGACACGATGACCGTGTACGCCGCGCCCGGCACCGCCGGCGCACTGATCGAGTTCAAGCCGCGCTACGAGCACTTCATCGGCGGCGAGTGGGTGAAGCCCGCCGAGGGCGCCTACTTCGAGAACATCTCGCCCGTGAACGGCAAGCCGTTCACCGAGGTCGCCCGCGGCACCGCCGCGGACATCGACGCGGCGCTGGATGCCGCGCACAAGGCCGCGCCCGCGTGGGGTCGCACGAGCGCCGCGCACCGCGCCGGCATCCTGAACGCCATCGCCGACCGCATCGACGAGCACCGCGAGCTGCTCGCGGTGGCCGAGACCTGGGACAACGGAAAGTCCGTGCGCGAGCCGCTCAACGCCGACCTGCCGCTGGCGAGCGACCACTTCCGCTACTTCGCGAGCCTCATCCGTGCCCAGGAGGGCAGCTTCACGCAGCTCGACGAGGACACCGTCGCCTACCACTTCCAGGAGCCGCTCGGCGTGGTCGGGCAGATCATCCCGTGGAACTTCCCGCTGCTCCTGGCCGTGTGGAAGCTCGCACCGGCGCTCGCCGCGGGCAACGCCGTCGTGCTGAAGCCGGCCGAGCAGACGCCCACGTCGATCCTGGTGCTCGTCGAACTCATCGCCGACCTGCTCCCGGCGGGCGTCCTCAACGTCGTGAACGGGTTCGGCGTCGAGGCGGGCAAGCCGCTCGCGTCGTCGGACCGCATCCGCAAGATCGCGTTCACCGGCGAGACCACGACCGGCAGGCTGATCCTGCAGTACGCGTCGAACAACATCATCCCCTCGACCGTCGAACTCGGCGGCAAGAGCCCGAACATCGTGTTCGAGTCGGTCGCCGACCGCCGCGACTCCTTCTACGACAAGGCGCTCGAGGGCTTCAGCCTCTTCGCGTTCAACCAGGGCGAGGTCTGCACGTGCCCGAGCCGCTCGCTGATCCAGCGCTCGATCTACGACACGTTCCTCGACGACGCGATCGAGCGCACCAAGCTCGCGAAGCAGGGCAACCCGCTCGACACCGAGACCCAGGTCGGCGCGCAGGCCTCGAACGACCAGCTCGAGAAGATCCTGAGCTACATCGACATCGGCAAGCGCGAGGGCGCCCGGCTGCTGCTCGGCGGCGAGCGGGTCGACCTCGGCGGCGACCTCAGTGAGGGCTACTACGTCGCGCCGACCATCTTCGAGGGCGAGAACCGCATGCGGCTCTTCCAGGAGGAGATCTTCGGGCCGGTCGTCGCGGTCACGAGCTTCCGCGACTACGACGACGCGATCTCGATCGCGAACGACACGCTCTACGGGCTCGGGGCCGGCGTCTGGAGCCGCAACGGCAACGAGGCGTACCGCGCGGGCCGCGACATCCAGGCCGGCCGCGTGTGGGTGAACAACTACCACGCGTACCCGGCCGGCGCGGCCTTCGGCGGCTACAAGTCCTCGGGCATCGGCCGCGAGAACAACAAGCAGGCCCTCGACCACTACCAGCAGACGAAGAACCTGCTCGTCAGCTACGGCGAGAACCCGCTCGGGTTCTTCTGATCGGAGCTCTTGGACGGGTGAAGACCCCGGTACACAAGGAAACTCGCCGCCCTGTGGTGTGGCAATGCCGACATCTCTACCAGGCGACGAGTTCTCCGGATTCCAGCGTGCAGGCTGTTCGCAGTCAGCGCAAGAGGAGGGTGGACGGTTGTCCGCGAGGGCCGTCTCCAGTTGGATGGAACGCATGACTGACACCAACAGCAAGCCCGAGGTCGACGCTCCTGAGGGCCCGGCGCCCGTCGAGCTCGTCATCGAGGACATCGTCGTCGGCGACGGCCCCGAGGCCACCCCGGGCTCGACCGTCGACGTGCACTACCTCGGCGTCGAGTACGAGACCGGCGACGAGTTCGACTCGTCGTGGAGCCGCGGGCAGTCCATCAACTTCCCGCTGCAGGCGCTCATCGCCGGCTGGCAGGAGGGCATCCCCGGCATGCGGGTCGGCGGTCGCCGCCAGCTCATCGTGCCCCCGCAGAAGGCCTACGGCCCCGCGGGCGGCGGCCACCAGCTGAGCGGCAAGACCCTGATCTTCGTGATCGACCTGCTCGGCGTCAGCTGAGCCGGCCGCGGCATGGCCGCGGCATCCGCGCACGCACCGAAGGCCGGTGGACCTCGTCGTCCACCGGCCTTCGTCCTGCCCGTCGCACGGCGTTCCATCCAGGTGCATCCGACTCCCGGGGTGCATCCGTTTCCGTGTCACCGTCCGAAGTAGGTGGTGACAGGAAATCGCCGCCCCGCAGCGCGGGGCAGACCGGGAGGGAACCATGAACAAGATCCTCATCGCCGGATTCGGCGCCGGCGCGCTCATCGCGCTCGGTGCCGTCGCGCCGGCCGGCGCGTCCGAGAACGCCGCGATGCTCTCCGTGCTCCACGGCGTTCCCGACCTGCCCGTCGACGTCTACGTCAACGACGAGCTCACGCTCGACGACTTCCAGCCCGGCGACCTGGCCGGTCCGCTGGAGCTCCCCGCGGGCACCTACTCGGTGGCCATCACGGCAGCGGATGCCGCGGACGCCTCGCAGCCCGCGATCGGACCGGTCGACCTGCCGCTCGAGGCGAGCGGTGACTACACCGCGGTCGCGCACCTCGACGCCGAGGGCGAGCCGACCGCGACGCTGTTCACGAACGACGTGTCCGGCATCCCCGCCGGGCAGGGCCGGCTCACCGTGCGCCACACGGCGGCGGCCCCGGCCGTGGACGTGCTCGCGGGCGGGCAGGCCGTGATCTCCGGACTCGCCAACCCCGACGAGGCCACGCTCGACCTGCCGGCGGGCACCGTCTCGGCGTCGGTCGCCGCGGCAGGCACCACCGAACCGGTGATCGGGCCGGCCGACGTGCAGGTCGCCGAGGGGACGCTCACCATCGCGTACGCGTGGGGGAGCCTGGAGGACGACAACCTGGCGCTCGCCGTGCAGACCGTCACCGGCATGCACTCCAGCCCCGAAGGCGTGCCCGCGGGCTCGGCCGGCCTCGTCGCGACGAACTCGCCCGAGCAGCAGCTCCGGGTCTGGGGCGCCGTCGGGCTGGGCGCGATCGCGATGATCGCCCTCGCGGCGGCCGTGCTCCGCCGGATGGCGACCGCCAAGGCGGAGCGCTGATCCGGATGCCCGGCACGGGGGTCGCGGCCGAGGTGATCGGATCCCTCGCCGCGGCCTCCGCCGTGCTCGGCCTGCTGGCCGGGTGCACCGTGCCGCAGGACTCGGATGCCACGGCATCGACCGCGTCGACCGCGCCGACCTCCGCGCCGAGTGCCGGCGAGTCCCCGTCGCGTCCGGCCGGGGCCGGATCGGCTGCCGCGCTTCCCGATGTCCCCGTGACGTCGTCCGCGCTGGAGGACCAGCCGGCCGCGCCGCCGGCGCCGACGCGCCTCGAGGTGCCGGCGCTCGGCATCGACGTGCAGGTCTGGCCGACAGGTCTCGACGACCAGGGCCGGATGGGGCTCATCGACGACCCCGCGATCGCGGCGTGGTACCAATGGGGTCCCGCCCCGGCGAGCGAGGCCGGGTCGACGGTCATCGCCGCGCACGTCGACTCGCTGACGTACGACGTGCTGCCGTTCGCGCAGCTCAGGGACGCCGCGCCCGGCACCGAGGTCGTGGTGACGGATGCCGCGGGCACCCGCCACGCGTACGCCGTGCAGTCGCTCCAGGTCATCGAGAAGGCCGACGTCGACTGGGAGGCCGCCTTCGACCGATCGGGCGCGCCGCGCCTGACGCTCGTGACCTGCGGCGGCGAGTTCGACTCTGAGAACCGCCGCTACCTGTCCAACCTCGTCGTCACCGCCGCACCGTTCGGCTGATCGGGATGGGGCATGGATATGCTGAGGCCGGTGCTGCAGGCGACCGTTGCCGCGCCGCCGACGTCGGCGATCGCCGACGGGAGGCTCCCGAGCGGTCCACGAAGAGGTGAGGGTCGCCCGGTGACCACCACCTCGTTCGCCGAGATCGACGACCAGGCGCTCGCGCGCGAGTTCGTCGCGGGCGACGAACGCGCCCTCCGCGAGGCGTACGCGCGCTGGTCGCCGCTGGTGTTCCGGCTGGCGCTGCGCTCCCTCGGCGATCGGACCGACGCCGAGGACGTGACCCAGCAGGTCTACATCTCGGCGTGGAACGGGCGGCACACGTTCGACCGCTCCCGCTCCACGCTCAGCGCGTGGATCGTGGGCATCACCCGGCACCGGATCGCGGATGCGCACGAGGGTCGAGCGCGCGCCCGGCGCCTGCAGGAGGCGCTCGTCTCCGAGGCATCCGTCGCCCCACAGGCCGCGACCGACGATCTGGCCGAGCGCGTCATGGTGGCCGAGGAGCTCGAACGGCTCGAGCCGGTGCCGCGGCGCGTGATGGAGCTCGCGTTCTACGATCAGCTCAGCCACACGCAGATCGCCGACACCCTCGACCTCCCGGTCGGCACCGTGAAGAGCCATGTCCGTCGCAGCCTCGCGAGGCTGCGCGCACGATGGGAGGTGGATGATGGACCACATCGAGCCTGATGAGCTCGCCGTGCTCGCGCTCGAGGGGCGCGAACCCGACGACGACGCGGCCCGCGCCCACCTCGCCGAGTGCGCGGAGTGCCGCGCCGAGTACGACGCCCTCGCACGAACGGCCGCGCTCGGGCGAGCCGGCGTCCCCGAGGGCGAGCTCGAGGCGCCGCCCGCGTCCGTGTGGGCGGGAGTCCACGCCGAGCTGGGACTCGCGCCAGAGCTCGCCGGGGACCCGCTTGCGGGGAGGCGCGTGGTCGCGACGCCGGCCGAGCCCCGTCCCGTCGCGGAGCTGCCGTCACGTCGTCGGCCGTGGTGGCCGATCGCGGTCGCCGCAGCCGTCGGCGGCATCCTCGTCGGGGTCGGCGTCGGCGTGGCGATCGGCGGACTCGGCGACG
>CBFGWW010000052.1:0-14835 GCA_965652625.1 uncultured Agromyces sp. | reverse complement strand
GGAACGTCGAAGTCCCCGGATTCCTTCGAAACTTCGGACCTTCGAACCTTCGGAACTTCGGAACTTCGGAACTTCGGAACTTCGGAACTTCGGAACCGAGGTTCGGGAACGATGGCGGCACTTCGGCACCGCCGACGCGAAGAGCTAGCCTGATCGGCGCGTCCGACCCCAGGGCTTGAACACCGACAGGGTCATCGCCACGATGAGCGCCGTCGACGACACGATCGGCGGGAACACGAGCGTGGCGGGCATCGTCGGCGCAGCGCCGTCGGCGAGCGCCGCTCGCCCCGCCTCGCCCACGGCGGTGACCCCCGGCCACAGCACGAGCACCACGAGGGCGACCAGCACGAGGTTCACGACGAGCTTCACGAGCACCCACCAGTAGCGCACCAGTCCGTACTTCGTGCCGAGGCCGAGCAGCACGCCGGTCGCGAGCGTGAGCACGCCGACCACGACGAGCGGCCACGTCGCGACGGCGGCCATGGTCGCGGCGGCCGCGCCGGCGCCGGTCGGATCGCCGAGCAGGGCGGTCCCGACGAGGATCCCGAGCACGAGGTCGAGGCCGAGCCACACCCCGGCGGAGGCGATGTGCACGAGCACCAGGAGCTTCCGCACTCGGGTGGGCAGCGGCATCCGGATGACGCGGGCACCCGTCGCCGGGCGTGGCGCGGCCGAGCGCGCCGACGGGGTTCGGGCCGGGCGGGTGCGCGTGGCGGTGGACATGCCTCCACGATGCCCACGACGCGGCGGCGCGGCATCCGCTCGACGGAGTCACCTGCGGTACGCCCGTCGTCGTATGCCGGGCGAGCCGGCGGATGCGGCGCGAGCGCGGGGCGCGGTTCAATGGAGCATGCGATTCGTGGTGCTCACGGGTGCCGGCATCTCCGCGGAGAGCGGCGTGCCGACCTTCCGCGATGCGGGCGGACTCTGGGAGGGGCACCGCGTCGAGGACGTCGCGACGCCCGAGGCGTTCGAGCGCGACCCCGACACGGTGCAGCGCTTCTACGACCTGCGCCGGCACGCGGTCGCGCAGGCGGAGCCGAATCCCGCGCACGACGCGCTCGCCAGGCTCGAGCGCGCCCTCGGCGACGACCTGCTCGTCGTGACGCAGAACATCGACGACCTGCACGAGCGGGCGGGCTCGCAGCGCGTGGTGCACATGCACGGAGACCTGCTCACCGCGCTGTGCGCGAACTGCGGCGCGCGCACGCCCGTCACGGCCGAGCTCGTCGAGCGGCCGCCGTGCCCGGTCTGCGGCCGGCGGATGCTGCGACCCGACGTCGTGTGGTTCGGCGAGATGCCGTATGAGCTCGACGCGATCGACGAGGCGCTGCTCGCCTGCGACGTGTTCGCCGCGATCGGCACCTCGGGCGCCGTCTATCCGGCGGCCGGATTCGTGATGACCGCCGCGGAGCAGGGCGCGCGCACCGTCGAGCTCAACCTCGCGGCGAGCGAGATCACGCCGCTGTTCGACGAGGTGCGACACGGGCCGGCGAGCCTCGAGGTGCCGGCCTGGGTCGACGAGGTGGTGGCCGCCCGGGGCTGAGCGACGGACGTCCGTCCTAGACTCGGCGAAGGCCGTCGCCGCACCGCAGCGGGCGACGAGAAGGGGCAGCATGTCGTTCCAGGCGTACCTCGACAACATCGAGGAGAAGACGGGGCTCACGCCGCGGCAGTTCATCGAGCTCGCCCACGAGAAGGGCTACGACGACCCGTCGGTGAAGGCCGGCGTCATCGTCGACTGGCTGAAGGCCGACTACGACCTCGGGCGCGGGCACGCCATGGCGCTCGTGCACGTCATCAAGAAGGGGCCCAAGATCGACGCGAAGCACGTGGACTCGGGCGGCACGCACAGCGACGCGAGCGACACGCTCTGGCTCGACGGCAAGGCGACGAACCCGGGCAACGGATAGCGCGGCGGGCGTCAGCCCGCGGCATCCGATCGGGGCTCGCGCTCGGGCTCTGGGGCCGGGCGGCTCGCCTCGAGCGCGCGGATGAGCGTCCGCGAATCCCACGGCCCCATGTGCCGCTTGCCGCCGATGAAGAAGGTCGGCGTGGAGTGCAGGTCCATCATCTCGGCGTCGAGTTGGTCGTCCTCGACGCGCCGGATCACCGCGGGGGAGCGCAGGTCGGCCGCGAACTTCTCCATGTCGAGGTCGAGCTGCCGCGCGTACTCGAAGAGGTCGTCGGTCGTGAGGTCGTCCTGGTTCGCGAAGAGCGTGCGCGCCATCTCGATGAACCTGCCCTGCAGGGCCGCCGCCTCGTAGGCCTGCGCCGCCTCCTTCGCGTGCGAGTGCACGGTCTCGAGCGGCAGGTGCCGCCACACCCAGCGCACATCGTCGCCGAAGTGGTCGATCACCGCGTCGATCGACCCCGTCGCTCGGCTGCAGAACGGGCACTCGAAATCACCGTACTCGGTGATCTGGAACGGGGCGTCGGGCCGGCCGCGGTAGTGGTCGCGCTCGGGGTCGAACGGCCGCACGAGCACCTTGCCGATGGGCACCGGCGGGCGGAGCCGGTCGCCGACGACGAGGATCGCCCAGCCCAGCGCGAACGAGATGACGGATGCCGCGAGCACGCCCACGCGCGCGAGGTCCTGCGTCTCCTCGTCCTCGATCGCGAGTCCGACGATGAAGAGCGCGATCGTGAACCCGATGCCCGACAGCGCAGCGCCGCCCGCGATGCGGGGCATCGTGAGCCCGGGCGCCAGGCGGCCGATCCGCAGCATCCGGACCAGCGCCGTCGCACCGGTGATGCCCACGAACTTGCCGACGACGAGGCCGGCGACGATGCCCCACGTGATCGGCGACGACACCGCCGCGCCGAGGGTCTCGGGGTCGAGCCGTACGCCGGCGTTCGCGAGCGCGAAGATCGGCAGCACGATGAAGTCGATGTACGGCGCCCACGCCGACTGGAGCCGCTCGTTGATCGAGATCGAATCGCGCAGGCTGCGGGTGGCGGAGCGCGCATAGGCCGTGTTCGGCGACTCGCGGAACGCGCGCGTGAGCTCGGCCGCACGCTCGACCTCGGTGCGCCGTGGCGGGAACACCGGGATCAGCAGGGCGACGGCCACGCCCGCGAGCGTGGGGTGCACGCCCGCGGCGGCGACCGCGAGCCACAGCGCGAAGCCGAGCACCGTGTAGGCCGGACCGCGGCCCGCCGGCAGGAACCGCACGAGGGCGAGCAGCACGAGCAGCACCGCGACGATCGCGAGCGGCACGACCTGCAGGCCGTTGTTGTAGAAGACCGCGATGACGACGAGCGCGCCGATGTCGTCGACGACGGCGAGGGTCAGCAGGAACGTGCGGAGTCGCGCCGGGAACTTCGGCCCGATGATGGCGAGCGCACCGAGCAGGAACGCGGTGTCGGTCGAGATCACGACGCCCCACGCATCGGCCTGGCCCGTGTTCGCGTTGAGCATGAGGAAGATCAGCGCCGGCAGGATGAGGCCGGCGATCGCCGCGATCACCGGAACGGCCGCGCGCGAGCGGTCGGTGAGCTCGCCGATCGTGAACTCGCGCTTCACCTCGAGGCCGACGATGAAGAAGAAGAACGCCATGAGCCCGTCGTTGACGAGCTGGTGCAGCGTGAGGTGCGCCGAGAACGTGCCGATCGTGATCTCGACCTCGGTCTCCCAGAACGCCTCGTAGCTCGAGCCCCACGGGGAGTTCGCCCAGGCGATCGCGATCACGGTACCGAGCAGCAGCAGCATCGCGGCGCTGCGGTCGGTCGTGCCGCCCTTCTTCAGGGCGCGACGCACCGACGCGACGGTGGTCGCACTGACGCCGGGGGTCGTCATGCGGTGCGGGCCGTGACTACCGTGGTGCGCGGATCAGCGACCACAGGGCCGCGAGGAGCAGGACGCCGCCCACGGCGCCGATGAGGCCGAGGATCGACCAGAGCACGGTTTCCACATCCATGGCGCACCTCCGGGAGTGTCCCGCCCATTCTGGCAAGAGGAGTCCCGTCGGGACCAGTGCCTCGGCTCAGATGGCCCGGCGGCGGCATCCGCTCGGACGACCGTCAACCCGTTGACGGCGCCCGGCTGTCGGCCGGACGCTGGGTGCATCGAGAGAGGAGCGTGCACCATGACCGACCCGAGAGACCACGCCCAGCGACACGGCCCGACCGAGCGCACGCCCGACACCGGCCGGCCCGAGGACACGGAGACGGGGCAGCGCAACGCGGCCGACGACGTCATGACCTCCCGCGAGGACCTCGCCGCCGGGGACGACGAGCCCGGCCCCGACGCAGACCGGCTCGACGCCGACAACCCCGTCGAGGAGGACACGATCGAGACGCTCGATCCCGAGAATCCGCCCGCCTGACGCCGCCGGCTCGACCGGATAGGTGAGGCATACCTAACCAAGAAATCGAGTCTGATCTGCGAAAAGGACCGATCGGGGTACTGCGCTCGATGGTCGACCGGCGCTACCATCGCCCCTAACGCACGGTCGCAACCGCCTCAGGAGGTCACCATGAGCATGACGCTCGACGAACTGCCCGCCGTCGCCGAGTGTTCGGTGAGCGGCTGCTCCTACAACGACCACTCGCACTGCCACGCCGCCGCGGTCACGATCGGCGGAGCGGTCGGCGACGCCGAGTGCGCGACCTTCATCCCGCTCGGCACGAAGGGTGGGCTCGACAAGGTCGTCTCGCACGTCGGCGCGTGCCAGCGGGCGGAGTGCATCCACAACGACTCGCTCGAGTGCACCGCCCCTTCGGTGCGCGTCGGGCCGGGTGCCGACGACGCCGACTGCCTGACCTACCAGCCCGCCTGACCGGCGCCGCCCCCGACTACGCCGCTCGGGCGAGCTCGGCGCGCGACTCGCGCACGCCCTTGAGCGCCGCGGCCCACGGCACGAGCTGGTCGAGCTGGGTCGCGAGCATGCCCTGGTGGTAGGCGGCCGGCGTGAAGTTCACGTACTGCTCGAAGTCGGTCATGAGCGAGAACGACACCTGCTGGCGCACGTCGGCGACATGCAGCTCGCCGAGGATGAGGCGCAGGTGCTCGGCGGCGCGCGTGCCGCCCGCAGCGCCGAAGCTCACTAGCCCGGCGGCCTTGTCGTTCCACTCGCCGTAGACGAAGTCGAGTGCGTTCTTGAGCGCGCCCGAGGTCGAGTGGTTGTACTCGGGGGTGACGAAGATGTAGCCGTCGAACGAGTCGACCTTCTCGGCCCAGGCCTTCGTGTGCGCCTGCGCGTACTGGCCCATGCTCGGCGGCACGGGCTCGTCGAGGTGCGGCAGCGCGAAGTCGGCGAGATCGACGAGCTCGAACTCGGCGTCGCTGCGGGTCGCGGCGTGCTCGAGCACCCACTTGGCGACCTGGTCGCCGACGCGACCCGGTCGCGTGCTGCCGATGATGATGCCGATCCTGACTGCGGTCATGGGTGGGTCCTTCCGAGAAGTAGTTGATGTGTCAACGCATTGGTTGACGAGTCATCATAACGCGGAAAGATGACATGTCAACCAAATCTCGGGTAAGCTGGCGTCATGTCCGTGGTGTCCGAGATCGATGAGGCCGACTGGGCACTGTGGCGTGGCTTCCTCACCATGCACCGCGACCTCATGCGCGAGCTCGACGGGCGCCTGCAGCGCGACGCGGGCATCTCGCAGGCCGACTACTCGGTGCTGCTCACCCTCTTCGACGCGCCCGACCGGCGACTCCGCCCCGGCGCGCTCGGCGAGGCGCTCGGCTGGGAGAAGAGCCGGCTCTCGCCCCCCCTCACGCGCATGGCCGCGCGCGGCCTGGTCGAGCGCGCCGAGTGCACGACCGACGGGCGCGGCTCGTGGGTCGTGCTCACCCGCGACGGGCGGCGCACCCTGCTGCACGCGCTGCGCGATCACGCGTCCTCGATCCGGAGCCTGTTCCTCGACGCGCTCGATCCCGACGAGAAGCGCGCGATGGCCCGGGCGTCCGAGCGGGTGCTCGAGCGGCTCGACGAGGCGGCGGGGCGCGAGGCGACCGAGCGAGCGGCGGGCTGAGCGACGGATGCCGCGGCGCGGGCCCGCGGCATCCGATTCTGCTCTGAGCGGATCGGCCTGACGCCGAGCGACCCCCGCGATTAGCCTCGGCACATGGGCAAGGTGGTCGAGTTCTCGCGGGCGACGGGCCCGCGCGCATCGAAGCCGCTCTGGCGGCACGTGCTCGGCGAGGTGCTCCGCGAGGAGCGGCTCGACCAGGAGCGCATCCTCACCGAGGTGGCCGCCGCCGCGGGCGTGTCGCCGCAATACCTCTCCGAGATCGAGCGGGGCCGCAAGGAGCCGTCGTCCGAGATCCTCGGCTCGGTCGCCGACGCGCTCGGGCTCGAGCTGTTCGACGTCGTGCACCGCGTCGGCGACCGGCTCGGCGCGCGCCTCGACGACGAGCGCCGCGAGACCGAGCGCCGCGAGCGTCTGCTCGTCGAGGCGTCGTTCGCGTTCCGCGCCGACATCGCGCCGGGGCATCCGCTCGACCTCACCGACACGGATGCACCGGGCACCATGGTGCTCGGCGGTGCGACCCTCGCAGCACCGGCCGACGCGTTCCTGCTCGCCGCCTAGCGTCGAGAAGCGGCCGACCTAGAAGAGGGTGAAGCCGCCGTCGACCTTGACGATCGACCCGGTCATGAAGCTCGAGGCGTCGCTGGCGAGGAAGATCGCCACGGGCCCGAGCTCGTGGGGGAGTCCGTAGCGCTTCATCGGCGCCGGGTCGACGACATGGGGCGTGAACTCGGGCCGGTCGACGGGCGACATCTCCGTGAGGAAGTAGCCGGGCGCGATCGCGTTGACCCGGATGCCGTGCGGCGCCCATTCGGCCGCGAGCCCCTCGGTCAGGTGGTGCACGGCGGCCTTCGAGGTGAGGTACGAGATCTGCCACCTCGTCCGGTTGACGATCTGCGCCGACATCGACCCGATGTTCACGATCACGCCGCCGCCGCGCTCGGCCATGCGCCTTGCCACGGCGCGGCTGCAGTACCAGACACCGTCGACGTTGACCGCCATGACGTCTCGCCACACCTCGTCGGGCGCGTCGAAGGCGGCGCCGCCGATGCCGATGCCCGCGTTGTTCACCAGCACGTCGATCGGGCCGAACTCGTCCTCCACCTCGGCGACGGCGCGCTCGACGTCGTCGACGTCGGAGACCTCGAGGCGCACACCGTACGCCCGGATCCCGGCGTCGCCGAGCTCTCCTGCGGTTCGCTGCGCCGCCTCCGCGGTCGTCGCGCTCACCGCGACGGCGGCACCGGCCTCGCCGAGCGCCTGCGCCATGGCTCGGCCGAGCCCCCGGCTGCCTCCCGTGATGAGCGCGGTCCTTCCGCGCAGGGAGAAGGTGTCGAGTGCGTTCATTCGGGACTCCTCTGGTTCGGGACCGGGACCTCGCCTCAGTCGACGAGCGGGACGCGCGCATCCGACGCGAGCGACGTGCGTGCGGCGAGCGCGACGCGGAGGGCCGCGATCGCGCCCTCCGTCGGGCATCGGCGAGGTTCGGCCCTCGACTCGACGCACTCGAGGAAGTACCGTGCCTGCGTGAGGAACGGGTCGTCGGGCGGGTCGCCGGAGTCGACCGAGTCGATCGCGTCGGTGCCGGTCGTCCCCACGATCTCGAGTCCGCTGTGGAATGCGGAGTCCGTCGGCAGGTCGGCCACGCTCAGGACCTGGGCGACCCCGCCGCCGGCGTACTCCACGGTCGTCGCGACCGGGGCGCCGAAGCCGCCGGTGCTCTCGCCGCCGCTTCCGCCGGCGCGGACGCTGCGCACCGCGACCGGGGTGCCGAGCAGCAGGTTCGCCTGGTCGAAGTCGTGGATGGCGAAGTCGACGAGGATGCCGCCCGAGCTGCGTTCGTCGTCGAACCACGACCCGCTCGGCGGGCCCGACGACAGCCGGGCGGCACGGACCGCTCGAGGCCGGCCCACCGACCCATCGGCGACCCGTTCGGCGAGCTCCGCGTACCGGCGCATGAACCGGACGACGTGCGCGACCATCAGCACACCCGCACTGCGACGGGCGGCCTCCGCGACCGCCTCGGCGTCGGCCACGGTCAGCGCGATGGGCTTCTCGAGCAGCACGTTCCGCCCATGGCGGAGCGCCTCGATGGCGATCTCGGCATGCGACGGGGTGGGTGTGCACACCGAGAGGATGTCGACCGCCTCGTCGGCGAGGACGTCGTCGAGGCGGGTGACCCAGCGGGCGTGCGGCGCCGCCTCGAGCTGCGGGCGGGTCCGAGGGGACACCACGTGCGAGATCGCGTCACCGAGCCCCGCCCGGCTCCATGCGCCGGCGTGCGCCTGCGCCATGCGCCCAGCGCCGACGATGGCGATGCGGTGCGCGGTCATCGTGCCGGTTCGAGCTCGTGCACGTCGAAGATCCGGTCGAGCACGAGACCTCCGGCGCCGAGGATGCCGGCGCGTTCCTTCGCCTGGCTCACGACGATGTCGAGCTCGTCGGTGATCATCGGGAGGCACTCGAGGTAGATCGCCGACCGCACGCCCGCGACGAACGCCTCGGCCTCGCCGAGGATGCCGCCGAGGACGAGCCGCTGCGGGTTGAAGAAGTTCATGATCGTCGCGAGGACGCGCCCCACCCGGGTGCCGGCCTCGCGGAGCATCCGGGTCGCGAGGGGATGCGCGTCCCTCGCGAGCGCGAGGACGTCGTCGACGCTCTCGACCTGGACCCCGGCGTCGCGGAGCGCGCGGACGATCGCCCGGCCCCCGGCGACGGCGTCGAGGCATCCGGTGCGCCCGCATGAGCACAGCACGGGCGGCGCGTCGGGGACGGTGACGTGGCTGATGTCTCCCGCCATGCCGTGGTGGCCGTGGTGCAGCGAGCCCGACGCGATGACGCCGCATCCGATGCTCGACCCGACCTTCACGAAGACGAGGTCGTCGATGCTCCGATCGAGCCCGTGCTCGCCGAGTGCCATGAGGTTCGCGTCGTTGTCGACGACGGTGGGGAGCCCCGTGAGGCCGGACACCGCGGCGGCGACGTCGACCCCGTTCCACCCCGGCATGCGCGAGGGCGACACGAGCGTCCCGGTGCGGGAGTCGACCGGCCCCGGCACCCCGATGCCGTAGCCGCGAAGGCGCTGCCCGGGTTCGGCGTGCTCGGCGACGAGGGCGTCGGCGACGCCGACCATCCAGCTGAGGATGGGCTCGACGCCGTCGGCGATGTCGATGCGCTCGCGACGCGTCGCGATGAGCCGGCCCGAGAGGTCGAGGAGCCCGAACGTCGCGTGCTGCGAGCCGAGGTCGACGGCGCACACGACGCCGGTCGACGGGTCGACCTCGAGGGCGCGCGGGCGGCGACCGCCCTGCGAGACGCCCATCCCCGCTTCGCGCACGTAACCCGCGTCGATGAGCACGTCGATGCGTTGCGCCACCGTCGTGGGCGACAGTCCGGTGACGCGTGCGATCTCGGCGCGAGACCGCGCCTGCCCGCTGCGGATGAGACCGAGCATGGCGCCGGCCGAGGCCTGATGCCGAAGCAGGTCGTGCGAGCCGTTCATCGCCCCCGGATCCCTTCCTCCACGTTGACGCCGAGACCTCGACGCTGAGTGGTGCGTCCGAGACTACTGTACGTCCATTCGTCCAAAACTGGATGAAGAAAGTGCATACTTGCACCTTCAGGATGATGTTAGTACGCTCGCCGCAACAACCCGACGACGATGCGAGGAAAGATGGCAGCAACGGAGCCCCGGCCCATGGTCAGCCTGCGGGGTGTCGACAAGTACTTCGGCGAGCTGCACGTGCTCAGGCGCATCGACCTGACCGTCCACGCGAGCGAGGTCGTCGTCGTGGTCGGCCCGTCGGGCTCGGGCAAGTCGACGCTGTGCCGGTCGATCAATCGACTCGAATCCATCGACGCGGGCGAGATCCGGGTCGACGGCGAACTCCTTCCCGTCGAGGGGCCGGCCCTCGCGGCGCTGCGCGCCGACGTCGGCATGGTGTTCCAGTCGTTCAACCTGTTCGCGCACCGCACCGTGCTCGAGAACGTCACGCTCGCGCCCGTCAACGTGCGCCGCGTGCCCAAGGCCGAGGCGCGACAGGAGGCGATGGAACTCCTCGACCGCGTGGGCATCGCCGACAAGGCCGGGCACCTGCCCGCACAGCTCTCCGGCGGACAGCAGCAGCGTGCCGCGATCGCCCGTGCGCTCGCGATGCGCCCCAAGGTCATGCTGTTCGACGAGCCGACGTCGGCGCTCGACCCCGAGATGGTCGGCGAGGTGCTCGACGTGATGACCTCGCTCGCCGCGGAGGGGATGACGATGATCGTCGTCACCCACGAGATGGGCTTCGCCCGCCGGGCCGCCGACCGTGTCGTCTTCATGGACCAGGGGCAGATCGTCGAGGAGGCGGCCCCCGACCGGTTCTTCGATGCGCCCGAGTCCGAGCGCGCGCGTTCGTTCCTGGCCTCCGTGCTGTCGCACTGACCCAGCTGTCGACCGACCTCGCGCGGTCGCCCGAGAACTCCACCACCCCAACCACCCCAGAGGAAGGACGCACCACCCATGTTCCGGATCACACGACGGAAGGCTGTCGCCGGCGCCGCGCTGGCCGCCGCAGCCCTCGCCCTCACCGCGTGCTCGAGCACCACGAGCCTGCCGGGCGACGAGAACGACGCGGATGCCGCGGCCGAGACGAACTCCGTGTTCGCCGACGCGCCGGTCGCCGCGGACGACCTGATCCTGCCCGGCTCGACGATGGAGCGGATCAGGGAGCGCGGCACGCTCGTCGTCGCCGAGGCGCTCGACGCGCCGCTGCTGTCCCAGCAGAACCCGACCGACCCCGACAGCGTCGAGGGCTTCGACGCCGACCTCGCCAAGCTCCTCGCGATCTACATCCTGGGCGAGCCGAACGTCGAGATCGTCCCGCCTGCCACCGAGACGCGCGAGGCGATGCTCCAGAACGACACGGTCGACGTCGTGTTCAACACCTACACGATCACGCCCGAGCGCGCCGAGCAGGTCTCGTTCGCGGGTCCCTACTTCGAGTCGGGCCTGGCCGTCGCCGTCAAGAGCGACAACGACGAGATCAAGGGCATCGAGGACCTCGACGGCAAGGAGGTCATCGTCGGTGCGAACACGCCCGCCGTCACCGCCGTGCCCGAGCAGGCGCCCACGGCCAACGTCACCGCGTTCGCGACGGACCCGGCCGCCGTGCAGGCACTCCTCCAGGGCCGCGGCGACGCCTACGTGCAGGACTACACGCTGCTCGCGAGCAACGCCGCCAACGACTCCGCGCTGAAGGTCGTCGGCACGCCCTTCACGAAGGAGCCCTACGGCATCGGCCTCAAGCACGGCGACGACGAGTTCAAGTCGTTCATCAACGACTGGCTGCTCGAGATCCAGGAGAGCGGCCACTGGGCCGAGGCCTGGAAGACCACCCTCGGCACCGTCACCGACTCCGACGTGCCCACGGCGCCCGAGATCGGCTCCGTCCCCGGTTCCTGATCGACGCGGGTGCGGCGAGCCGCCCGGCCGGCCGCACCCGCTCCGACCGGCGCACCGCGCCAGTGAGTGCTCATGAATCCCCTCATCGACAACCTCGGCCTCGTGCTCGAGGCGCTCGGCACGACCCTCATGATGGCGGTCATCGCGGGCGTCGGCTCCATCCTGCTGGGCGTGCTCGTCACCGTGGCCCGGGTGAGCCCCATCCGCGCCCTCCGAGTCGCCGCCTTCGGGTACGTGCAGTTCTTCGTCAACGTGCCGCTGCTCGCCCTCCTGCTGCTCGCGGTCTTCGCACTGCCCGACGCCGGGCTCATGCTGCCGCTCACGCCGACCGCGATCATCGTGCTCATCGTCTACGAGGCCGCCTACGTCTCCGAGGCCGTGCGCAGCGGCGTGAACACGGTCGCCGTCGGGCAGCTCGAGGCGTCCCGAGCACTCGGACTCACGCTCGCGCAATCGCTGCGCCTCGTGGTGCTTCCCCAGGCGCTCCGCGCGGTCGTGCAGCCGATCGGCAACGTCATGATCGCCCTCGCCATGAACACGGCCCTCGCCGCCGCGGTCGGCGTCGTCGAGCTGACGGCCGCCGTGAACAAGATCAACCTCGTGGCCGCCCAGCCCATCCTCATCTTCTCGAGCGCCGGCGTCATCTACATGGGCATCGCGCTCGCCATCGGCCTCGCCGCCGGCCGGGTCGAACGAAAGGTGGCGATCGTCCGATGACCGCCCAGCTCATCCCCGACCGCCCGACAGCCGTCCGCCGCCAGGACCGGGCACCCCGGTACGCGGCCGCCTTCCTCTACGACGAGCCCGGTCCGCTCGCGAAGCGCCGCCACCTCATCGGCTCCATCGTGAGCTGCGCGGTGTTCGCCGTCGTCGTCGGCCTCGGGCTGTGGCAGTTCGCCTCCCACGGGCAGCTCGACCCCGAGAAGTGGATCCCCTTCACCGATCCCGCCGTCTGGCAGTACCTGCTGGTCGGTCTCATGGGCACGCTCGAGGCGACCGTGGTCGTCGCGGTGCTCGGCGCGGCACTCGGCGTCGTGCTCGCGTTCGGTCGCATGAGCCACCGCCCCTGGATCCGCGGCCTGAGCGGCGCGTACATCGAGATCGCCCGAACGGTGCCGGTGCTGCTCGTGATCTACCTCATGCTGTTCGGGCTGCCGCAGATCGGCATCAACGTGCCGACGCTCTGGAAGCTCGCCATCCCCCTCACGATCGCGAACTCGGCCGTGTTCGCCGAGATCATCCGGGCGGGCGTCCTGAGCCTGCCGCGCGGACAGCGCGAGGCGGCGCTGAGCCTCGGCCTGCGCTCCGCGCAGGCCACGCGGCTCGTCGTGCTGCCGCAGGCCGTGCGCAACGTGACGCCGTCGCTCGTGACGCAGCTCGTGAGCCTCATGAAGGACACCTCGCTCGGGTTCATCGTGGCGTTCACCGAGCTCCTCTACCGCGGCCAGGTGCTCGCGACGTACCTCCACCTGCTCATCCCGACCTACCTCGTGGTGACGCTCATCTACCTCGTCGTCAACGGAAGCCTCTCCGCGCTCGCGGCGCACCTGCAGCACCGCCTGCATCGCACGGGCTCGCCGCTTCCCCGACTCCCTCGTCTCCCCGCCCTCTCGGGTGCTTCCAGGAAGGCCTCGTGATGCCCCACCCGTCCACCGCGCACCCGACCGATCCCGCGCTCGCCGAGCTCGCGATCGTCGAACGCTCGGGCATGATCGAGAGCCGCCATTTCGGCTCGATCGTCGCGATCGGACCCGACGGCGAGACGCTGCTCGAACTCGGGACGCCCGACGCCCGCATCCTGCCGCGCTCGACGGTGAAGCCGCTGCAGGCGCTCGCGTGCCTGACCGCGGGCGCCGAGCTCCGCGGCCCCGAGCTCGCGATCGCCGCGGGCAGCCACACGGGCGAGGACGAGCATGTGCGCGTGGTCGCCGACCTGCTCGAACGGGCCGGCCTCGACGAGTCCGCGCTCGGCTGCCCGGCCGATCGTCCGGAGGACGAGCCGACCTTCGAGCGGCTCCTCCGCGCCGGCGCGGCGAGGACGCCCATCCGCATGAACTGCTCGGGCAAGCACGCGGCGATGCTGCTCGCCTCCGTCGCGAACGGCTGGTCGACGCACGACTACCTCGACCACGGCCACCCCGTCCAGCAGGTCGTGCGCCGCACGATGGCGCAGGTCACCGGCGTCCCGGTCTCCCACGACGCCGTCGACGGGTGCGGGGCGCCGCTCTTCGATACGACGGTCCGTGGACTGGCGCAGGCGTTCCGAACGCTCGTGCTCGCCGACCCGGCGTCGCCGGCAGGCCAGGTCGCAGCCGCGATGCGCGCGCACCCGTTCTACGTCGGCGGCACGGGCCACCAGAACTCCCGGCTCATGGAGACGATGCCGGGCGCGCTGGCCAAGGGCGGCGCCGAGGGCGTGATCGGCGTCGCGGCGCCCGACGGCACCGCCGTCGCGATGAAGATCGTCGACGGCAGCCCGCGGGCCCCGACCCTGCTGGCCCTCGACGTGCTCGGCGCGCTCGGCGTCGACGTCTCCGGCGCGGGTGAGCTCGCCCGCGTTCCGGTGCTCGGCGGCGGCCGTGCCGTCGGCGCGATCGGTGTGGGCGCCGACCTCGGCGCGGCGCTGCGCGTGCGCCTGGCCGCACGATGACGCTGCTGGAGGTCTGCCTCGACGACGTCGACGGCGCTCCGGTCGCCGAGGCCGCCGGAGCCGACCGCCTGGAGCTGTGCGCCGCCCTCGGAGACGGCGGCATCACCCCGAGCGTCGGCACGGTGGCCGCCGTGTTCGACCGCGTGCACCGCATCGGAGTGCAGGTGCTCGTGCGCCAGCGCCCGGGCGACTTCGTCTACAGCCACGCCGAGCTCGAGGCGATGGCCGCCGACATCCGCATGATCCGTGCCCTGCCGCGCCCCGACGCGGTGGGGCTCGGGTTCGTGGTCGGCGCCCTCATGCCCGATGGGACCATCGATCGCGCGGCCACCGAGCGCCTCGTGGCCGTCGCCCGCGACACGCCGGTGACCTTCCACAAGGCGTTCGACCAGTCTCCCGACCAGTTCGCGGCCCTCGACCAGCTCGTCGACCTCGGCGTCGGGCGCGTGCTCACGTCGGGCGGGGCCGCGTCCGCGATCGAGGGCACCGAGCGGCTCGCCGAGCTCGTCTCGCACGCTTCGGGTCGCATCGCGGTGCTCGCCGGCGGCGGGGTGCGCCCCGACAACGTCGAAGCGCTCGTGCGGACGACCGGCGTTCGCGAGGTGCACCTCCGCCCCGGCGCGGCGGTGCCCAGCGCGGCGATCGCCAGCGCGATCGACGCCTCGCCCACCGCGCGGAGCTACGATTCCGGCCACCGCATCGCGACCTCGGGCGTGCTCGTCGCCCGCATGCGTGCCGTCCTCGACCACACCTTGGC
>CBFGWW010000051.1:0-14988 GCA_965652625.1 uncultured Agromyces sp. | reverse complement strand
GCGACTGCCGCGCCGGCTGGCAAGATCCAGCCGCGCCTCAAGCAGAAGTACAAGAGCGACATCACGAAGGCGCTCACCGAGGCCAACGGGTACACCAACCCGCACCAGGTCCCGGGCCTCGTGAAGATCGTCGTGAACATGGGCGTGGGCGAGGCCGCCCGCGATGGCAAGGTCATCGACGGCGCCATCGCCGACCTCACCCGCATCACCGGCCAGAAGCCGCAGGTCACCAAGGCCCGCAAGTCCATCGCGCAGTTCAAGCTGCGCGAGGGCCAGCCGATCGGCGCGCACGTCACGCTGCGCGGCGACCGCATGTGGGAGTTCCTCGACCGCCTGCTCTCGCTCGCGCTGCCCCGCATCCGCGACTTCCGCGGCCTGTCCGACCAGCAGTTCGACGGCAACGGCAACTACACCTTCGGTCTCATGGAGCAGTCCGTGTTCCACGAGATCGACCAGGACAAGATCGACCGCGTCCGCGGCATGGACATCACCGTGGTGACCACCGCCAAGACCGACGACGAGGGTCGCGCGCTGCTCAAGGCGCTCGGCTTCCCGTTCCGGGCGAACACGACCGAGAACTGAACATCGGATGCCGCGGCGTCCCCGAGCTCGTCGAAGGGGCGTCCGCGGCATCCACCCGGTGACGGCATCCGCCATCACCTCCCACCACAGGTCATCACTCGTGTAACGGGTGCTGAAACCTGGTGAACGTAAGGAAACATCCGTCATGACGATGACCGACCCGGTCGCTGACATGCTGACCCGCCTTCGCAACGCGAACTCGGCGCACCACGACTCCGTGTCGATGCCGAACTCGAAGCTCAAGGCGCACATCGCCGAGATCCTCGCCAACGAGGGCTACATCGCGGGCTTCGAGGTCACCGACGCTCGCGTGGGCAAGACGCTCACGCTGCAGCTGAAGTTCGGCCCGAACCGCGAGCGCTCCATCGCCGGCATCAAGCGGGTCTCGAAGCCCGGCCTCCGCGTGTACGCGAAGTCCACCGAGCTCCCCAAGGTGCTCGGCGGCCTCGGCGTCGCGATCCTGTCCACTTCCAGCGGTCTGCTCACCGACCGCCAGGCCGAGAAGAAGGGCGTGGGTGGGGAAGTCCTCGCCTACGTGTGGTAGTTCCATGTCACGAATCGGACGACTTCCCATCGACATCCCCAGCGGTGTCGACGTCACGGTCGACGGCAGCGCCGTCACCGTCAAGGGCCCCAAGGGCGAGCTCTCGCTGACCGTCCCCTCGCCGATCGAGGTCAAGATCGAGGACAACCAGGTCCTCGTCACCCGCCCCGACGACGAGCGCGACTCGCGTTCGCGCCACGGCCTCACCCGCACGCTCATCGCCAACGACATCTTCGGCGTCACGCAGGGCTACTCCAAGGGCCTCGAGATCGTCGGCACCGGCTACCGCGTCGCGCAGAAGGGCAGCGCGGTCGAGTTCGCGCTCGGCTTCTCGCACCCGGTGACCGTCGAGCCCCCGGCCGGCATCACGCTGACCGTCGAGGGCAACAACAAGATCACGGTGTCGGGCATCTCGAAGCAGGCCGTCGGTGAGACCGCCGCCAACATCCGCAAGATCAAGAAGCCCGAGCCGTACAAGGGCAAGGGCATCCGCTACGCCGGCGAGGTCGTGCGTCGCAAGGCCGGAAAGTCAGGTAAGTAATCATGGCTGTGAAGAGCAAGACGGCCGCGCGCTCGCGCCGCCACACCCGCCTTCGCAAGAAGATCGTCGGCACGGAGCTGCGTCCGCGCCTCGTCGTCACGCGTTCGGCCCGCCACGTCTTCGTGCAGGTCGTCGACGACAGCAAGGGCCGCACCGTGGCCTCGGCCTCGACCATGGAGGCGGACCTCCGCGCGTTCGAGGGCGACAAGACCGCCAAGGCCAAGAAGGTCGGCGAGCTCGTGGCCGAGCGTGCGAAGCAGGCCGGCATCGAGTCGGTCGTCTTCGACCGCGGCGGCAACAAGTACGCCGGTCGCGTCGCCGCCATCGCCGATGGTGCGCGAGAGGCGGGGCTGAGCCTGTGACCGACAACAAGAAGGAGAACGAGGTGGCTGCAGAGGCACCCGTGGAGACCGCCGCCGCGAGCGAGGCTCCCCAGAACGAGCCGCGCGAGGCCCGTCGCGGCAGCCGCGACCGTGGCCCGAGCCGCGACCGCGGTGGCCGTGACGCCGAGAAGAGCCAGTTCCTCGAGCGCGTCGTGACCATCAACCGCGTGTCCAAGGTCGTCAAGGGCGGCCGTCGCTTCAGCTTCACGGCGCTCGTCGTCGTGGGCGACGGCAACGGCATGGTCGGCGTCGGCTACGGCAAGGCGCGCGAGGTCCCGACCGCGATCTCGAAGGGCGTCGAGGAGGCGAAGAAGAACTTCTTCCGCGTCCCGCGCGTCGGCGCGACCATCCCGCACCCCGTGCAGGGTGAGGCCGCTGCGGGCGTCGTCCTGCTGCGTCCGGCGTCCCCCGGTACCGGCGTCATCGCCGGCGGCCCGGTGCGCGCCGTGCTCGAGTGCGCCGGAATCCACGACGTCCTGAGCAAGTCGCTCGGCTCGTCGAACACCATCAACATCGTGCACGCCACGGTCGAGGCCCTCTCGCAGCTCGAGGAGCCGCGTGCGGTCGCCGCCCGTCGTGGTCTCGACTACGACGAGGTCGCCCCGGCCCGTCTGCTGCGTGCCGAGGCCCAGGCGGCCGAGGCCGCCGCAGCAGCGAAGGCAGGTGCCTGATGGCCAAGCAGCTGAAGGTGACCCAGATCAAGTCCAAGGTGAGCGAGAAGCAGAACCAGCGCGACACGCTGCGCAGCCTCGGGCTCAAGCGCATCGGCGACTCGGTCGTCCGTGACGACACCCCGCAGAACCGCGGCTACGTCAAGACCGTCGCCCACCTCGTGAAGGTTGAGGAGATCGACTAATGGCTGAAGAGAAGAACGAGGCCGTGGCCGAGGAGACCCCGAAGAAGGCTCCGGCGCGCAAGGCCGCTGCGAAGCCGGCCGCCGAGAAGGCTCCGGCGAAGAAGGCCCCCGCCAAGGCCGCCGCTGCCAAGGCCGACGACGCGAAGGCCGACAAGGCTCCCGCGAAGAAGGCCCCGGCGAAGAAGGCTCCGGCGAAGAAGGCCGAGCAGGATGTCGCGAAGCGCGAGCCCGTGCTGAAGGTGCACCACCTGCGCCCGGCGCCCGGTGCCAAGAAGGACAAGACCCGCGTCGGACGCGGTGAGGGTTCGAAGGGCAAGACCGCCGGTCGCGGCACCAAGGGTTCGAAGGCCCGCAACAACATCCGCCCCGGCTTCGAGGGTGGCCAGCTTCCGTACCACATGCGTGCGCCGAAGCTCCGCGGCTTCAAGAACCCGTTCCGCGTCGAGTACCAGGTGGTCAACCTGGACAAGCTCGCCGAGCTCTACCCGAAGGGCGGCGACGTCACCGTCGCCGACCTCGTCGAGAAGGGTGCCGTCCGCAAGAACGAGCGCGTCAAGGTGCTCGGCAACGGCGACATCCAGGTGAAGCTCAACGTCGAGGTCGACAAGGTCTCCGGCTCCGCCGAGCAGAAGATCGTCGCCGCCGGCGGCTCGGTCAAGTAGGCCGCAGCATCACCGATTGTTCGAGCCTGTCGGGACCTCGCGTATGATTCACGGGGGTCTCGACAGGCTCGAGCCGCATACGGACTGAGTCCGCAAGCGCAGCAACCCGCTCCACGACGGAGCTACAGGAGGACGAGTGTTCAACGCCATCGGGCGGATCTTCCGCACGCCGGATCTTCGACGCAAGATCGGATTCACGCTGGGCATCGTGGCCCTGTTCCGCCTCGGCTCGTTCATCCCGGCGCCGTTCGTGGACTTCGGCAACGTGCAGGCGTGTCTGGCGGCGAGCCAGGGGGCATCCGGCCTCTACGAGCTCGTGAACCTGTTCTCGGGCGGCGCGCTGCTCCAGCTGTCGATCTTCGCGCTGGGCATCATGCCGTACATCACGGCGTCGATCATCGTGCAGCTGCTGCGCGTCGTGATCCCCCACTTCGAGACCCTCTACAAGGAGGGCCAGGCGGGCCAGGCGCGCCTCACGCAGTACACGCGCTACCTCACCATCGCGCTGGGCGTGCTGCAGTCGACGACGCTCATCACCGTCGCCCGCTCGGGCGCCCTGTTCCCGTCGAGCGCCCCCGAGTGCTCGCAGCTCATCACGAACGACGCCTGGTACGCGATCCTGCTCATGGTCATCACGATGACGGCGGGCACCGGCCTCATCATGTGGATGGGCGAGCTCATCACCGAGCGCGGCATCGGCAACGGCATGTCGCTGCTCATCTTCACCTCGATCGCCGCGACCTTCCCCGGCGCGCTCTGGGCGATCGCGATCTCGCGCGGCTTCGACGTCTTCTTCGTCGTGCTCGCCATCGGCCTCCTGGTCGTCGTCGGCGTCGTCTTCGTCGAGCAGTCGCAGCGGCGCATCCCCGTGCAGTACGCGAAGCGCATGGTCGGCCGGCGCACCTACGGCGGCAACAACACGTACATCCCGATCAAGGTCAACATGGCCGGCGTCGTGCCCGTCATCTTCGCCTCGTCGCTGCTGTACCTGCCGGCGCTCATCGCCCAGTTCAACCAGCCCGCGGCGGGCGAGGAGCCGCAGCCGTGGGTCGTCTGGATCACGAACTACCTCACCCAGGGCGACCACCCGCTCTACATGCTCCTGTACTTCCTGCTCATCGTCGGGTTCACGTACTTCTACGTGGCGATCACGTTCAACCCCGACGAGGTCGCGGAGAACATGAAGAAGTACGGCGGCTTCATCCCCGGCATCCGTGCCGGGCGCCCGACCGCCGAGTACCTCGACTACGTGCTCACGCGCATCACGCTCCCGGGCTCGGTCTACCTGGGCCTCATCGCGCTCATCCCGCTCATCGCGTTCTCGCTCGTCGGCGCCAACCAGAACTTCCCCTTCGGCGGCGCCTCGATCCTGATCATCGTGGGCGTCGGCCTCGAGACCGTGAAGCAGATCGACGCGCAGCTCCAGCAGCGCCACTACGAAGGGCTCCTCCGATGACGGCTTCCGCGAACAGCTCCGCCCGCTTCCTGATCGTCGGGCCGCAGGGCTCCGGCAAGGGGACGCAGGGCGTGCTCGTCGCGGAGGCCTTCGGGGTCCCGTCCATCTCGACCGGCGACGTGTTCCGCGAGAACATCTCGGGCGGCACCGAGCTCGGCAAGCGGGTGCAGTCGATCGTCGAGGCGGGCGACCTCGTCCCCGACGAGCTCACCTGCGAGCTGGTTCGCGACCGGCTCTCGCAGTCGGATGCCGCGGGCGGCTTCCTGCTCGACGGGTTCCCGCGCAATCGTGGCCAGGTCGACGACCTCGCCGACTTCCTCGCCTCCCGCGGTGAGTCCCTCGATGCGGTCATCGAGCTCAGCGTGCCGCGCGACGAGAGCATCGCCCGCCTGCGTGGGCGTGCCATCGAGCAGGGCCGCACCGACGACACCGAGGAGGTCATCGCCAACCGCCTCGCGATCTACGAGCGCGAGACGGCGCCCATCCTCGACGTCTACCGCGGGCAGGGCCTCGTCGTCGACATCGACGGCGTGGGCACGCTCGACGAGGTGACCGCGCGCATCTTCGAGGCGCTCGCCGCCCGCGGGCTCTCCGCGAGCCACGACGGCGGCAACGGCGCGGCGGCCTGATCCGCCGCGTGTTCAAGCGCTCGATCTACAAGTCGCCCGCCGAGCTGCGCGCGATGCTGCCGGCCGGCGCGGCCACCGCGGCGGCGCTCGCGGAGGCCCGGCGCCTGGTGGCGCCCGGCGCCACGCCGCTCGAGCTCGACGCGGCCGCGGAGCGCGTGATCCGCGGACTCGGCGGCCGGCCGAACTTCCAGCTCGTGCCGGGCTACCGGCACACGCTCTGCGTGTCCGTCGACGACGACGTCGTGCACGGCATCCCGGGCGAGCGTCCGTTCCGCCCCGGCGACATCGTGTCGGTCGACGGCGGCGCCGAGCTCGGCGGCTGGAACGGCGACGCGGCCTTCACGGTCGTGCTCCCCGATCCCGACCGCCCCGACGTCGTGCTCGCGCGGCAGGCGCTCTCGGACGTCACCGAGTCCGCGCTCTGGCGCGGCATCGCCGAGCTCGCGACCGCGCGCCACCTCAACGAGGTCGGCGCCGCGATCGAGGAGCACGTCGAGGCGGCGGGCGACCCTTCGACGGGCTCAGGGCACCGGTACGGCATCCTCACCGACTACGTCGGCCACGGCATCGGGCGCACCATGCACGAGGAGCCGCCCGTGTTCAACTACCGGGTCAGGCAGAAGGGACCGGTGGTCCGCCCGGGCCTCGTCGTCGCGATCGAGCCGATGATCGTGGCGGGGTCGGTCGACACCTTCGTGCGCGACGACGAGTGGACGGTCACGACCGCCGACGGCGCGGATGCCGCGCACTGGGAGCACTCCGTCGCCGTGCACGACGACGGCATCTGGGTGCTGACCGCCGAGGACGGCGGTGCCGCGGGCCTCGCGCCGTTCGGCGTCACGCCCGTGCCGATCGCCGGGCCCTGACCCGTGCCGATCGCCCGGCGCTGACGACCGAGCCGACCGCGACGCGACCCGTCACGCCGCGTGCGGCTCCATGAGTCGCGAGAGCTCCGCGAGCAGTCCCGGGTAGTCCATCGCGCCCACCACGAGGCGATGCACGTTCTCGCGCTCCGAGAACGCCTCGACGAACTGGTCGAACACCTCCTGGAACTCCGCCCGGCCGCTCTCGGCGAAGGCGATGAGCGCGACCACGTTGACGCTCGCGCCGCCCCAGTCGATCGGCACGTCGTCGATCGCGATGGCGATCGCGGTGCGGCGCGCGGTCATGGTCATCGCGTGCGGCACCGCGAGGTGCTCGGTGAAGGCCGTCGACGACAGGCGCTCGCGTTCGAGCGCGCCCTCCACGTAGGAGCGGTCGATCACGCCGGCCGAGATCATGCGGTCGCCGAGCATGCGGATGGCGGCGTCGC
Source organism: uncultured Agromyces sp. (assembly GCA_965652625.1). Classification (GTDB taxonomy): domain Bacteria; phylum Actinomycetota; class Actinomycetes; order Actinomycetales; family Microbacteriaceae; genus Agromyces. The sequence continues at coordinate 8,023 of CBFGWW010000051.1, read as the reverse complement.
GATCGAGGCCGCGCAGCCCGCGCACGAAGAGCTCGGGCGCGATGTAGCGCGACAGCGACGCCGCGAGCCGGGCCCGTCGGCGCGCCCGGCGCACGCGCGCGATCTCGGCGCGAACGCGCTCCAGGTCGACCTCGGTCGGGAAGGGCGCCACGAGCACGAGGCGCTCGACGGGCGACGACGGCTCGATCACGGCCACGAGCACGTCGGCGCGCTCGGCCTCGTCGCCCGGCGCGAGCACCTCGACCTCGTCGTCGACCGCCGAGCGGATGCGGGCCGCGAGCGCGGTGTGCACGTCGTGGTACGCCGGCGCCGACACGGCCACGCGCACGACCTCGCCCCGGGAGCGCCGCTGGTCGAGGTAGGCGCCCACGTGCATCGCGATGTACGCGATCTCGTCGTCGTCGACGGCGATGCCCTCGGTGCGCGCGAGCTCGCTCGCGATGTACACGGCGAGCTCGTAGATGAGCGGGTAGGCGGCCTTGATCGACGCGGTGAGCGGGTTGCGCGAGAGGTTCGACGTGCTCGCCCGCGCCACGAGGTTGTCGACGTGCAGCGCGAGCCGGTCGATGAAGTCCTCGTCGTCGAGGTCGACGAGGTACGCCGCGGAGGCGCTCGCGACGATCCGTCGCACGAGCGGCACCCGCGGCGAGATCGGGCGGCCCGGGGCATCCGCCTGCGCCGCCGCCGTCGTGCGCGTCGCCGCGCGCGTCTCGAGGAGCCGGGTGAGGTGCGCGAGGTCGGCGGGCCCCACCGACGTGCCGAAGTGCTCGTCGACCAGCCTGGCGAGGAGCTCGGCGAGCGGCCCGGCCGGCGCGTCGGGCGCGGGCGCTGCGGATGCCGCGAGGGGAGCGGTCACGTCGCTCGACGCCGTCTGGGCAGCCGGCGCCTCCCCCTCGTCGAGCGGATGGTTCGTGGCGACCCGGTCGAGCGCGATCGCGGTGTGCAGCAGCACGTCGTTGAGCCCGTACTCGTTCGGCGCGTAGCCGGCATCGGCGAGTCCGGCGACCAGCGCCGTGCGGAACTCGCTCACCTCGGGGAACGCCGCCCGCAGCTGGTCGAGCTCGAGCATGCCGCGCGCCTGCTCGTCGCGGAACAGCGCGCCGAGCAGGCGCCGTCGAGCGGTCTCGGGACCCTCGAGCGTGATGTGCGGCCCCTGCCGCACGAGCGTGAGTCCCGTGCCGTCGAGCCGCGCCCGCACGCGCCCGAGGTCGGCCTCGAACGTCGAGTCGCTGACGTGGTTCGCGGCCGCCGTCTCGTGCACGTCGAGGCCGTCGGTCGCGTCGATGAGCGAGCGGATGACGCGGGCGGCCCGCACCTGCGGCGACGAGTCGCGACGGGCGGGCGCCGCGCGGCTCGCCCAGGCCGCGCGGTCGAGGCGGTACCCCGCAGGGCCCGACTCGACGATGACGCCGCCGGAGTTCGCCTGCGCGGCGTAGTTGCGGATGGTGCGCGTGGTCACGCCGAGGCGGTCGGCGAGCTCCGACGCGGTCGTCCAGCCGTCGGCGTGGCCGAGCGCGTCGACGAGGCGCTCCCACTTCTCGGCCACTGCAGCTCCGGTTCCTCGGCGCCACGCGACGCCGTGCGGTGCAGACAGTCAACCACCCGCGCCACGCGAGGTGGGCGGATCCGTCGCGGATTTTCCGGGGGTGCGGAAGAAGATCGGGTGGAGGCCGCGGGAGTCGCGCGGGCAGAATCGACCTGATCGCGGCACACGCCGCGGCCGAACGATCGACGAGGACCGGGCGATGGCCGGGCGAGGAGGCTCAGCGATGCGCATCATCGTGGTCTGCGGCGCGGGCGCGTCGAGCACCTTCGTCGCCCACCGGATCCGCCGGGCCGCCACGGCCAGGGGCCTCGAGGTGCGCGCGACGGCGACGAGCGAGTCCCAGCTCGACGTGGCGCTCGCCGACGCCGACGTGCTCCTCGTGGGCGCCCACCTCGCCGATCGCGTCGACCTGCTGCGCGCACGCGCCGCCGCGGCATCCGTGCCGATCGCGATCCTCCCCGACGTCGTGGCGACCTCGCCCGACGGCGGCGGAGCCCTCGACGTCGCCCTCGAGATCGCTGGGGCGCCGTCATGAGCCCGCGCGTCCCGCGCGCCGTGGTTCCCACCGCAGAGCCCGCGGGCTATGGTGAACGAGGGAACGGAAGCCAGCGACGGGAACCGGAATCATGGTGGAACGCACTGTTCGAATCGGATCGACCCACGGCCTGCACGCACGGCCGGCCAAGCTCTTCACGCAGGCTGCTGCCGCATCGGGGTCGTCCGTCACGGTCCAGAAGACCGGTGGCTCACCCGTCAATGCGGCGAGCATCCTCGCCGTCATCGCGCAGGGGATCGACCACGGCGACGAGGTCACGATCGTCGTCGACGGCGGCGACGAGCAGTCGACCCTCGACCAGCTCGTGGAGCTCCTCAGCACCGACCACGACGAATAGCGCGCGGCATCCGTCGCCCATTCAACCGAACTGGAGGGGCGAGTGATGGAGATCAACGGCACGGGCATCGGACAGGGTGTCGCGGTCGGGCCGGTCGTGCGGATGGCCGAGCAGCTGCCCCCGCCCGTCGACCGGCCGAGCCACCTCGACGCCGAGCTCGAGGGCGAGCGCGCCCGCGCGTCGCTCTCGGTCGTCGCGGCCGAGCTCGCGAACCGCGGGGCGAAGGCCGGCGGCGCCGCGAAGGACGTGCTCGAGGCACAGGCCATGATGGCCGAGGACCCGAGCCTCGTCGACGAGGTCACGAAGCTCCTCGCGACGGGCAAGACGGCCGAGCGGGCCGTGTACGAGTCCTTCGCCGCCTACCGCGACCTGCTGCTCGGCATGGGCGGGTACATGGCCGAGCGCGCCACCGACCTCGACGACATCTCCCAGCGCGTCATCGCGAACCTCCTGAAGCTGCCCGCGCCGGGCGTGCCGAACCCGGGGCATCCGTTCGTGCTCGTCGCCCGCGACCTCGCGCCGGCCGACACCGCCACGCTCGACCTCGACCAGGTGCTCGGGCTCGTCACGATCGACGGCGGTCCCACCTCGCACACCGCGATCCTCGCCCGCGAGAAGTCGATCGTGGCGATCGTGGGGGCGACGGATGCCGCGACCCTCGCCGACGGCGACACGGTCGTCGTCGATGCGGCGAACGACGTGGTGATCTCCGCCCCGACGTCCGAGCAGGTCGCCGACGCCGAGGCCCGGATCGCCGAGCGCGCGGCACTCGACGCCGCGCCCGTGACGCCGGGCGCGCTCGCCGACGGCACCCCCGTGCCGCTGCTCGCGAACCTCGGCTCGGCCGACGGCGCCGCCGAGGCCGTGAAGCTCGGCGCCGAGGGGGTGGGCCTGTTCCGCACGGAGTTCCTCTTCCTCGACGCCGACACGGCGCCCAGCGTGCGCGAGCAGCAGGAGCACTACACGCGGCTCCTCTCCGCCTTCCCCGGCCGCAAGGTCGTCGTGCGCGTGCTCGACGCGGGCGCCGACAAGCCGCTCTCGTTCCTCAACGACGCGCACGAGGAGAACCCGGCGCTCGGGCTCCGCGGCATCCGCGCGCTCCGCCACTCCGAGATCATCCTGCGCGAGCAGCTCACGGCGCTCGCGATGGCGGATGCCACGACCGACGCCGATCTCTGGGTGATGGCGCCCATGATCGCCACCGTCGAGGAGACGGAGTACTTCACGAAGCTCGCCGACGAGCTCGGGATCAAGGTGGCCGGAGTGATGGTCGAGACCCCGTCGGCCGCGCTCATCGCCGACCGGGTCCTGCGCGTCGCCGCCTTCGCGTCGATCGGCACGAACGACCTCACCCAGTACACGATGGCGGCCGACCGGCTCCTCGGGACCGTGGCGAACCTGCAGAGCCCGTGGCACCCCGCGGTGCTGAAGCTCATCGCCGACGTCGGCGCGGCCGGCGCCGAACTCGGCAAGCCCGTCGGCATCTGCGGCGAGGCCGCCGCCGACCCGCTCCTCGCCGTGGTCCTCGTCGGACTCGGCGCCACCAGCCTGTCGATGTCCCCATCGGCACTCGCAGATGTCCGCGCCTCCCTCGCGCGGTACACGCCCGACGACGCGAAGGCGCTCGCCCGGGCAGCCATGGCCGCTGAGGGAGCGGCCGACGCCAAGCAGGCGGCCCAGGCCGTCGCGACCGAGATCACCACGGCGCGGGCAGCCGCGTCGTGACCACGAGAGAGGCATTCGCATGACAACGACGTCACCCGACACGAAGCGGCCGGGGGGAGCCCGCGTCGCCGTCCAGAGGGTCGGCACATTCATGAGCGGCATGATCATGCCGAACATCCCGGCGCTCATCGCCTGGGGCATCTTCACCGCGTTCTTCATCGAGGTGGGCTGGACGCCGAACGAGGCGCTCGCGACGATCGTCGGACCGTTCATCCACTACCTGCTGCCGCTGATCATCGGCTACACGGGCGGCAGCCTCGTCTACAACGTCCGCGGTGGCGTCGTCGGTGCGATCGCCACCATGGGTGCGATCGCCGGTTCCGACTACCTGGTCGCCCAGTTCAACGCGGGACTCGAGGAGGGCGCGGCCCCCCTCGGCCAGGTCCACATGTTCATCGGCGCGATGATCCTCGGACCCCTCGCGGCGTGGACGATGAAGTGGCTCGATTCGCTGTGGGAGGGCAAGATCAAGGCGGGCTTCGAGATGCTCGTCAACATGTTCTCGGCCGGCATCTGGGGCTTCGTGATGGCGATCGTGGGCTTCTACCCCGTCGCCCTGCTCGTGAACTGGCTGATGGCGGTGCTCGGATTCGGCGTCGAATGGCTCGTGGACCAGAACCTCCTGCCGCTCACGAGCATCCTGATCGAGCCGGCGAAGGTGTTCTTCCTCAACAACGCGATCAACCACGGCGTCCTCACGCCGCTGGGCCTCTCGGAGGCGGCCGAGAGCGGCTCGTCGATCCTGTTCCTGCTCGAGGCGAACCCCGGCCCCGGCGTCGGACTGCTCCTGGCGTTCACGTTCTTCGGGATCGGCGCGGCGCGCGCGTCCGCACCCGGTGCGGCCGTCATCCAGTTCTTCGGCGGCATCCACGAGGTGTACTTCCCGTACGCGCTCATGAAGCCGATCCTCATCCTCGCGCTCATCGCGGGCGGTGCGACCGGAGTCACGACCAACATGCTCCTCGGCGGCGCGTTGCGTGCGCCGGCGGCGCCGGGAAGCATCTTCGCGGTGATCCTGCAGACGGCGCCTGGCGCCTACTTCGCGGTGATCCTGTCGGTCATCCTCTCGGCGGCGGTGACCTTCTTCATCGCCGCGGTCATCCTCCGGGCCTCGCGCAGGCGCGACCTCGAGGCGATGGCGATCACGGACGACGCCTTCGGCGCGGCGATCACGCAGACCGAGGCCGCGAAGGGTCGAAGCTCCGACCACCTCGCGAACCTCCGCGGCGGTGCGGCGACCGAAGCCGACGGCCGCGGCGGCCCCGCGACGGGAACCGTGCGGGAGATCAGGAACGTCGTGTTCGCCTGCGACGCGGGCATGGGCTCGTCGGCGATGGGCGCCAGCGTCCTGCGCAACAAGTTCAAGAAGGCCGGGATCGAGGACGTCACGGTGGTCAACAAGGCGATCGCGAACCTCGACTCCTCCGCCGACCTGGTCATCACGCAGAACCAGCTGACGGATCGCGCTCGGCACCAGACACCCGACGCCGTCCACGTCTCGGTCGACAACTTCATGAACTCGCCGAGGTACGACGAGGTCGTGGACCTGGTCAAGGGACAGCACGAGGGGCAGCCCGAGACGCAGTCCTGACGAAGGAGCTCCGGGGTCGGATGCGTCAGCGCGCCGGCCCCGGAGTCCTCGGCAGCACACGGAACCGACGAAAGGTGAAGAAATGGCGCAGGAGATCCTCAGCATCGAGCAGGTCCGGATCCACCCTTCGAGCGCGGCCAAGGAGGACGCGATGAAGGAGGCGGCCGACATGCTCGTGGCCGCGGGCGCCGTCACGAGCGGCTACTTCGACGCGATGCGCCAGCGCGAGGAGACGGCCTCGACCTACATGGGCAACGAGCTCGCCATTCCGCACGGCACGAACGAGACGAAGGACACGATCCTCGCGTCCGGGCTCTCGGTCGTGCGCTACGACGGCGGCGTCGATTGGGACGGCGAGCCCGTCACGTTCGTCATCGGCATCGCCGGGAAGGGCAACGAGCACCTCGAGATCCTGTCGCAGATCGCCATCCTGTTCTCGGACGAGGACGAGGTGGAGCGCCTCAAGACCGCGCAGACCCCGGAAGAGCTGTTCGGCATGCTGGGCTCGGTCAACGAATCGTGAAGGCCGTCCACTTCGGCGCCGGCAACATCGGGCGCGGCTTCGTCGGCCTCCTCCTCCACGAGGCCGGCTACGAGGTGGTGTTCGCCGACGTGAACGCCGAGCTCATCGACGCGCTCGCGGCATCCGACCACTACACCGTGCACGAGGTCGGCGTCGGCGCCCGCGACCGGGTCGTCACCGGCTACCGGGCGATCAACAGCCAGGCGGATGCCGCGGCCCTCCTCGACGAGCTCCGCACCGCGGACGTGGCGACGACCGCGGTCGGACCCACCATCCTGCGGTTCATCGCGCCGCACCTCGTGATGGCGCTGCGCGAGCGGTCGACGGATGCCGCGCCGCTCGTGATCATGGCGTGCGAGAACGCCATCAACGCCACGAAACTGCTGCGCGACGAGATCGCCGCGCTGGCGAGCCCCGAGGAGTGGCCCGAGCTCGCGGCGAAGGCGATCTTCGCGAACACCGCGGTCGACCGCATCGTGCCGGGTCAGGCGGCCGATGCCGGCCTCGACGTCACGGTCGAGACGTTCTTCGAGTGGGCGATCGAGCGGTCGCCCTTCGGCGACGCGGCGCCCGACATCCCGGGCGCGCACTTCGTCGACGACCTCGCGCCCTACATCGAGCGCAAGCTCTTCACGGTCAACACCGGGCACGCCGCGACGGCGTACTTCGGCGCGGCGGCCGGGCACGGCCGCATCAGCGACGCCCTCGCCGACCCGGCCGTCGCCGAGGCGGTCGAGCGCGCCCTCGAGGAGACGTCGGCGCTCATCGTCGCCAAGCACGACTTCACCGTCGAGGAGCAGGACGCCTACCGCGCGAAGATCCTCGAGCGGTTCCGCAACCCCGAGCTGCCCGACACGGTCGAGCGCGTCGGGCGCCAGCCGCTGCGCAAGCTGAGCCGGCACGAGCGGTTCATCGGGCCCGCCGCGGAGCTCGCGGAGCTCGGGCGACCGGTGGCGGGTCTCCTGGCGGCCGTCGGCGCGGCGTTGCGCTTCGACGTGGCCGCCGATCCCGAGAGCGTCGAGCTGCGGGCCCTGCTCTCGAGCCGGGAGCCCGAGGTGTTCGTGCATGACGTCACGGGCATCGAGCCGGGGCATCCGCTCGAATCCGGGCTCGTGGCGGTCGTCGAGGAGGCGAAGGGCGCCGCCTGAGCGCGGCCGGTCGCGGCGCGGCATCCGATGCTGGAGCGGACCGCCGCGCCATCCGCGTGCTCGACTGGCGAAGATGCCCCGGATCGCCTATAGTTGACCCTTGGTGTTCTGGCACGCCCGCTTCGGCGTGCCCGACGAGCGATCGTCGATGAGCACATCGCACGACCAGCATCCCAAACTCCAAGCGATAGTGAGGCTATGGCCAAGAAAGACGGCGTCATCGAGATCGAAGGCTCGGTCATCGAGGCTCTCCCGAACGCGATGTTCCGGGTGGAGCTCACGAACGGGCACAAGGTCCTCGCGCACATCTCAGGGAAGATGCGCCAGCACTACATCCGGATCCTCCCCGAGGACCGCGTGATCGTCGAGCTGAGCCCGTACGACCTGACGCGCGGCCGCATCGTCTACCGCTACAAGTAAGGGCTGTCGGAAAGTAACGGCCCGTGGCACCCCGCGGGCACGAGGACAGCGAACCCAAGGAAACAACTGTGAAGGTCAACCCCTCCGTCAAGCGCATCTGCGACAAGTGCAAGGTCATCCGCCGCCACGGCCGCGTCATGGTGATCTGCGAGAACCCGCGCCACAAGCAGCGCCAGG
>CBFGWW010000050.1:0-15314 GCA_965652625.1 uncultured Agromyces sp. | reverse complement strand
CGTCGCCGGCGAACGCCCAGTCGTGCAGCACCTCGCCGTCGACGCCCATGCCGACCTCGGTCGTCATGCCGCTCGCGGCGATGAACCCGTCGAGCGACATGCTGATGTCGAAGATGACCGTACCCATGATGTGCTCCCTTCGTGTGCGTCGTTCTCGACTCACTCAGGCGTCGAACGAGCACCGCGCAGGATCGACAGGCGACGACCTGATGTCCACGACGCAGGGGTGCCGCCGCTCGTCTCCCCGGCGACTCCTGAAAATGAGGACTGGCGCGTACCGCGTGCTGGTGTCCTTGTTTTCGGGAGTCGCCGGGGAGTCCGGACGACGCCCTGGGGCGGACCGCTACTTCTCGGCGTCCAGGCGCTGCCGGTCGGCCTCGAGCAGGGCGTCCTCACCCTCGTCGCCCTCGGCGATGACCTCGTCCTCCTGCAGCGACAGATGAAGGCGGCGACGGAACAGCCGGGTCATCACGAGCAGCGCGACGAATCCGATCGCGAGCCAGATCAGGCCGTAGGTCATCGCCTCACTGCTCACGTTGAGCCAGAGCACGACCGTGAGCACCACGCCGATCGTCGGCAGCACGATGTTGCGCACGACCTGCCAGACCGTCTTGACCTCGCGGCGACGGACGGCGAAGTGCAGGATGACCGCGAGGTTCACGACGGTGAACGCGATGAGCGCACCGAAGTTGATCAGCGAGAACACGAAGTCGAGATCGGCGACGGCGGCGCCCAGCGACACGATGCCGACGAGCACGACCGCGACCGCCGGCGTGCGGAAGCGCGGGTGCACGTAGGACAGGCGCCGCGCGATCGGGCCCGAGCCGTTGCGGCCCATCACGTAGATCATGCGCGAGACGCTGGCGTGCGAGGCGAGGCTCGACGCGGCCGCCGCGGCGATCGCCGCCGAGACGAAGAAGATCTGGAACAGCATGCCGCCGACCGAGAACGCGATCTCGGGCAGCGCGGTGCCCTCGGTGAAGCCCTCGGTCACTGGGAAGAGCGACTGCGCGAACCAGGCGGCCGTGAAGAAGATGGCGCCGCCGATCAGCAGCGCGAGCACGATCGCCTTCGGCACCGTGTGCGCATCCTTCGCCTCCTCGGTGTACATCGTGATCGCGTCGAAGCCGATGAAGGAGAAGCACACGATCGTGGCGGCGCTGACGACCGTCGCGATCTGCACGTTGGCGTGGTACAGCGGCTCGATGCTGAACGGCGTGCCGTTGCCGGCGCCCTGCGCCAGCGCGCCCCAGGCCAGCACCACGAAGACCGCGATGAGCACCACCTGGAAGACGAGGAGCGTCGCGTTCACGCGCGAGGTCGACGAGATGCTCCAGAGGTTGAGCAGCGTGATGAGCGCGACGTAGCCGACGACCCAGATCCATCCGGGAACGGCGGGGAAGAACGACTCGAAGTACTGGCGCACCAGCAGCGCGTTCACGAGCGGCAGCAGCAGGTAGTCGAGGAGCGCCGTCCATCCGACGAGGAAGCCCACGTTCGGGTGGATCGTCTCGGACGCGTAGGTGTACGCCGATCCCGCCGACGGGTAGACGCGCGTCATCCGCCCGTAGCTGAGGGCCGTGAACAGCATCACGACCAGCGCGAAGAGGTAGGCGAGCGGCACGACCCCGCCGCTCTCCTCCGAGACGTAGCCGAACGTGTCGAACACCGTCATGGGGGTCATGTACCCGAGTCCGAGCGCCACGATGGCCCAGAGGCCGAGGGAACGCCGGAGCTTGGTGGGGTTGGCCGTCCGTACGGAAGTGGTGGTCATCGTGGATCCTGTCGTCGCCATTGTCGAGCGAGGTGAGATTACGCCAGCCGGCGCACGCGGTGCATGGCCGTGATGGCGAATGCGCGCGGCACGATGCGCCGCGGTGTCCAATCAGCCCGGCTCAGGCCCCGGATGCCGCGGCTCGCGCCGCCGCGGCCGCGCGCTCGACCCACTTGGGCACCTCGCCGTAGCGCTGCGATGGCACGAGTCGACCGGCGGCACTGTCGTCGATGAGCTGCGCGAGCCGTCGCTCGCGCGTGGACTCCTGCTTCGCGGTGAGGATCCAGTGCACGACCAGGCGCCGGTAGGTGGGGGTCGCGGCCTCCCAGAACGCGGACGCCGCGGCATCCGCCGCGAGCTGCTCGGCGAAGGCGGGCGGCAGGTCTTGGGCCGGATTCTCGAAGGAGTAGACGCCCGACCGGTCTTCACGGCGACGTTCGAACGCCGCGATGCCGGCGGGGTGCATGCGCCCCTCGTCGGTGAGTCGCTCGACGAGCGCGATGTTGACGGCCGACCAGTTGCTGCCCGGCTTGCGCGGAGTCCAGCGCTGGCGCCGCGCGTCGTCGTCGATGCGCTGCGAGACCGAGTCGATCCACCCGAAGCAGAGGGCCTCGGGCACGGCCTGCTCCCAGGTGAGGCCGCGGTCGGCGACGTGCCGCTTGTTCAGCCCCATCCACAGCTCGGTCTCGGTGGCGTGGTTGGCCTCGAGCCAGGCGCGGAATTCCTCGGGCCCGGAGAAGAACACGGCGGGTCGCTCGGGCGAGCCGCCGGGGGTGCCGATGCTCGTGGCCATGGGTCGAGTCTGCCAGCAGCCACCGACGAGCGCCGACGGTGCACGACCGTGGGCGCTCCCCGCACGTCGTGGCCGAGCGGTCAACCCCCTGACGGCCGCCGAGTGCTCGTCCGTAGGTTGGTCGCATGATGCACCTCACCCTGGCGGGCAAGTCCCTCTTCATCGGCGACGATGCCGCCCGCGCGGTGCTCGAGTACGCCACGGCGCTGGCGGACCGGGGCCGTGCCGACCAGGTGACGGTGCGCGCGATCGGCGACGACGGGAACGAGGTCGAGGTGAGCGTCGTGCTCGATTCCGGCGCGGTCATCTCCGCGGAGACGACGAACGCGACGATCGAGGCGCCCGACAACGACTTCGTCGTGGCGGACATCCGGCGCCGGATCGGCCGGCTCTCGCATCGAGTCGCGCCGACCCGCGCATCGAACGGATTCCACTCCGACGGCAACCGCCCCGACGGCGACCACTGGCCCGAGGAGTACTGAACCGCTGACGCTTGATCCGCCTCCGACCCGCGGCGGCGATTCCTTGCGCCGCCGCTCCGGCTGGAAAACGGTTGCAGGTGCGGCTCGCATGGCCGGCATGCGGCGATCGGCACGCGCCCGAGGATGCCCGGTCGGGCCGTGAAACCGGCGTGACGAACGCGATCCGGCAGCGCTTGCAGGGCGGAGCCGCGCCTCCGCTTCACGGTCCGCCTTTCGGAGGACCGTGCGCGGCTTATGCCCAGCGACTGACGCAACATTGCACACTGCGCAATCGGAGCCGGTCTCTCCCGAACTATTGACGCTCGAAGCCGCCATCCGCTAGACAGATCCGCAAGCACCGGCCGCCTCCACTCGAAGGCATGCCGGCGCCGTCGGAGTGACGCCTTCCCTGCATCACCCCCTTCGGTACGACTCCGGCTCGACGGCACGACAGCGCCACCGCAACGAGGAGGGAATGCCTGATGCACACGTTGAGAAGGAAGAGGGCGGTCGGGGGGTCGGCGGTCGTCGCCGCACTGCTCGGCCTCACGCTCACCACGCTGACGCCGATGGGCGCGGCCGGGTCCGAGCCGCCGCCCGAGCTCACCCGCGACGCCGACGAGGAGGTCAGCGTCGTCGAGGTGAACCTGGCCGACCACACCGAGCTCGACCGGCTGGTCGACACGGGCGTCGACCTCGACCACGCCGCGCACCTGAACGCCGACGGCACGATCACGGCCCACGCCGTGATCAGCGACGGCGAGGCCGCCGCGCTCCGCGCCCGCGGCTTCTCGATCGGCGGCACCCTCCACGACGAGGACGACACCGAGGCCGTGCTCGCCGAACGCGACGCGACGATCGCCGCGGCCGTCGCGGAGAACGAGGAGTTCGCGGCCGCGGCGGCGGCCGACGCTGCGGACGTCAAGATCATCCGCGCCGACTACTACACGCAGTTCGGCGTCGGCTACCTGTCGGTCGAGGCGAAGTGGGCCGACGGCCAGACCAACGCGGCCCAGCTCACGGTCCAGCGCGACAGCGGCCCGGGCACCGAGCTCGGCTCTGGCGGCACGCAGAACATCAGCCGCTTCGTCGACGCCGGCGTCTACCTGTACCACCGCGGTGCGTCGACGGTCACGACCCGCCCCGACACCATCAGCATCACGAGCCCGACGGGCGACGTCGCCACCGCCAAGGTGAACGACTGGCTGCCCATCGAGGGCGACACGACGTGGGGTCCGAACTACCAGACCGACTTCATCACGTCGTACCTCACGCCGACCGAGCTCTACGACCGGGTCAAGGCGCTGGCCGCGGAGTTCCCCGAGATCTCCGAGATCGTCGAGCTGCCGAACCCGACGAACGGCTACCGACGCCACGCGCAGGCCGTGCTCGGCAGCACGAACGCCAGCCGCGTCGCGATCGACTCGACGGCGTGGGGCCACGAGGGCGGGAACGACGTCACCGTCGCACTGACCTCGCCCGGAACCGCGAACGCGCCGCTGTCGGTCTCCGTCACGGGATCGGCGATCGCGGTCTCGCTGGCCACGAACGCCGCCGGCGCCGTGACGAGCACCGCGGCCCAGGTGGTCGCGGCGATCAACGCGTCGCCCGAGGCATCCGCCCTGGTGGTCGCCTACACCTACCGCGGCAACACGGGCACGGGTGTGGTCGCAGCGGGCTCGGCCGCGCTCAGCGACGGGCTCTCCGCACCCGCCTCGGTGTCGCGCGACCCGCAGCCGGTGTACGCGATCCGGATCGGCAAGACGCGCGACGGCTCGAAGCCCGGCGTGCTGGCCTACGCACAGGAGCACGCGCGCGAGTGGGTCCCGCCGCTCGTGGCGATCGAGTCCGCGGAGCGCCTGCTGCGCAACTATGCGCAGGACGCGTCGACGAAGCAACTGGTGAACAACCTCGACATCTGGATCGTCCCGTCGGTCAACCCCGATGGTGGTCACTACTCGTTCTACGACTTCGCGTCGCAGCGCAAGAACATGACCAACCACTGCGACCGCTCGGGCAACGCCGACTTCCTGGCCCGCACGAGCTGGGGCGTCGACAACAACCGCAACTACGACACCTACAGCCTGTTCGACGGCTACAGCGGCGCCTCCTCGTCGTGCACGAGCGGCACGTACGCGGGCCCGGCGGAGCTGAGCGAGCCCGAGAGCGCGAACATCGACTGGATCGCGGGCGCGAACCCGAACATCAAGTTCGCGATGAACCTGCACAGCTCGGGCAACTACTTCATGTGGTCGCCCGGCGCCTACACGACGCCGGACCGCGGTTCCTCGCCGCGCCCGACGCTCGAGGAGGAGTCGTACTTCTGGGGCGCTTCGGCGCGGATCCTCACCGAGATCAAGCGGTACCGCGGCATGTCGGTGACGCCGGCGCGCACGGGCCCGATCTCCGACGTGCTGTATTCCGCGGCCGGCAACTCCGGTGACATGCTCTGGTACAAGTACGGGATCTACGCCTGGAACTTCGAGGTCGGCACGCAGTTCCAGCCGCCCTTCGAGAGCGAGGATCCGACTGGTGCATCGGCGCACGCCGAGTCGCAGGAGTTCGCCAACGGGCTGATCGAGCTCATGCGGGTGGCGCACGACTTCGACACGGACTCGCAGCGTCCGACGAGCACCGTGAAGGTCGCGGCAGGCGCCGAGGCCGGCATGGTCGACCTGACGTTCGAGGTCTCCGAGTCGGCTGCGGTGTTCTACACGCTCGACGGCTCGAAGCCCACCTACGAGTCGACGCTGTACGGCACCGCCGGCATCCGCGAGGGCGCCGAGGTGCTCACCGTTCCGGCCGGCACGACGGTCAAGTGGTTCTCGGTGGACTCCGCCGGGAACGTGGAGAAGAACTATCGCCCCGACGGGAGCGGCAAGAACTTCAACACGACGACGGTGACCGCCCCGTAGCGACCATCGAGTGAGCCGGCTGCGGCCGCGGCGTTCCCTCAGGATGCCGCGGCCGCAGTCCGCTCGTCCCCGCCGCGGCCGCAGTCCGGCCGGCCGCCGCGGCCGTGTCCGTCCGCCCGCCGCGGCCGCAGTCCGTCCGGCCCCCGCCGCGACCCGGCCACCCGACGTACGATGGCAGTGTCACGCCCCGGTCATCGAGGGGAGGGCACACATGGTCCAGGTCCGCGTCCTCGGCGTCGCGCTCGATGCCGCGCGCCAGCACATCGTGCTGCTGAAGCCGCTGCTCGAGGACCCGAACGCGCGCCGGGTGCTGCCGATCTGGATCGGCTCGCAGGAGGCGACCTCGATCCTGCTCGCGCTCGAGGGCGAGCAGGCGCCCCGGCCGCTGACGCACGACCTGATGACGACCTTCCTCGAGACCCTCGGCGCCCGCATCGAGCGCGTCGACGTGACCCGCATCGAGGACGGCACGTTCTACGCCGAGATCACGCTCGCGACGCCCTCGGGCACGCTCGTGCTCGACGCGCGTCCATCGGACGCCATCGCGCTGACGCTGCGGAGCGAGGCGCCGCTCTACGTGGCCGAACCCGTGCTCGAGGAAGCGGGCATCCCGGCGGAGCTGGCCGATCCGCGCACCGACGACGCCAAGGTCGACGAGTTCAAGCGGTTCCTCGACGACGTGGATCCCGAGGACTTCCAGGGCTGAGCCCACGGCGCTGGTCCGGCGGCGTGGCGTCCCCGCTGGCGCGCCCGCGGCTCGCGCGACAGCGCGAGGTAGAAGAACAGCAGCAGGCCGGCGATCGCGGCCAGGCCGACTCCGGTCATCACGTCGAACAGCAGGTCCACGTCGACCCTCCTTCGTCCAGGCGCACCGGCGGGTGGGTCGCCGGTGTCCCGGAAGGATACGCAGCGGGGAAGGAGGTGCGCAGGGACTTGACAGCCGCGGGGTCGATGCGGCAGACCGGGCCGCTACCCGGTTCGACGGTTCGCGGCCGCCGCGACCTTCCCGAGCGCATCGAGGATCGGCGGGACGTCGTCACGCGGCACGACAGCCTGGACCAGGGTGAGGCCGTCCCTGGTGCGCGCCGACTCCAGCGCATCGCGGAGCTCGCCGACGGTCTCCGCGCGCACCCCCACGGCAGCGCCGGAGCGGCCGAAGGCCGACGCCAGCGCGGTCCAGTCCCACCGTGCGATGTCGTTGTACGTCGCCGTCGCCCCGTGGATGACGCGCTCGATGGTGTAGCCGTCGTTGTCGACGACGACCACGATCGCGGGGATGCGATGCCGCAGCATGGTCCCGAGCTCGGCGATGGTCAGCTGTGCGGCGCCGTCGCCGATGAGCAGCACCGGCCGGAGGTCGGGGCGGGCCAGGGCGGCGCCGAGCAGTGCGGGCAGCGTGAACCCGATCGCCGCCCAGAGCGGCTGGCCGACGAACGTGACGCCGTGCGGCAGGCGGTGGCTCGCCATCCCGTAGTAGGCCGTGCCGACGTCGCAGAGCACGACGTCGCCGGTGCGGATCGACGCGGCAACCTCGTGCCACAGCTGCTCCTGGCCGAGGGCATCGGATGCCGCGTGCCCACCGTGGGCCGCGACGTGGGTGTCGGCGCCACCCGGGGTCGTCGCGGCATCCGTCGTCGACGCGGTGGAGGGGTCTGCCTCGGCGGCCACGAGCCGCAGCGAGTCGGCGGCCGCGAGCGCCGCGTCGGTCACGGCATCGAGCGCATCTCCCATGGCGAGGGGCTCGAACGAGGTGCCCCCGATGCGCGTGACCTCTCCGCGGATCTCGACGGTGCGCTCGGGGTCGATCCGTTGGCTGAAGAAGCCGCTCGTGAGATCCGTGAACTGCACGCCCGACATGACGAGCAGGTCGGCCGACTCGATGCCGTCGCGCACCTCGGGCTCGCTGGCCTCGCCGAGGTAGGAACCGAGATACCCGGGCGCCGACTCGTCCACGACGCGGCGGCCCCAGAGCAGCGTGGCGTGCGGGACACCCGTGTCGAGGAGGCGGCGCAGGTGCGGCTCGCAGTCGAGCCGGTGCACGAGGATGTCGGCCAGGACCGCGATGCGCTCGGCCTTCGCCATCCGCTCGCCGAGGGCCGCTCGGAAGGCCTGGAGCGCGGCGGGATCGGTGACCGGCGGATGCGGCTCG
The DNA here is from genome assembly GCA_965652625.1 of uncultured Agromyces sp. Lineage (GTDB taxonomy): Bacteria > Actinomycetota > Actinomycetes > Actinomycetales > Microbacteriaceae > Agromyces. The sequence goes on along the minus strand of CBFGWW010000050.1, from coordinate 7,222 downwards.
AGGGGCGCGGCCGGGGGAGCGACGGGGGTCTCGGCGACATCGGCGGGCAGCATCAGGTAGCCCGGCAGGCGACGGTCGCGCACCTCGACGAGCACGCGATCGATCTGCGACGCGGCATCCGTCGCCGTGAGCACGGCCTGGGTGGCGGTGACCTCCGCCGCCATGCGGGCGAAGTGGCCGAAGTCGCCGTCGCCGAGCGTGTGATGCGTCGCCCGGCCGGCCGATTGCACCGCCGTGGTCGGCGCCCCGACGACGTGCACCACCGGCACGTGCTCGGCGTAGCTGCCCGCGACGGCGTTGACGGCCGACAGCTCGCCCACGCCGAAGGTGGTGCTGAGTGCGCCGAGGCCGTGCATCCGGGCGTAGCCGTCGGCGGCGTAGCCCGCGTTCAGCTCGTTGGCGCAGCCGACCCACTCGATGCCCTCGTGGGCCTCGACGTGGTCGAGGAACCCGAGGGTGAAGTCGCCGGGTACCCCGAAGAGATGTCGCACGCCCAGCTCCGAGAGGCGATCGAGCAGGTAGTCGGCGATCGTGTAGCCCTCCATCGGAGCAGCAAACCAGAGTCACGGGCGTGCCGCCAGCCTCCCGGCCCCGGCCCGCAGCGGGTTCGGCCGCCTGGGCGGCCCCGACCAGCTTCGCAACAGTGGGCGCGGGGTCGCATGCGATGCGCGAGGCTTGAGGGACGACCCGAGAGGACACCATGGCCAGAGCAATCGTCTACCGCGAGATCGGCGGGCCCGAGGTGCTGCACCTCGAGGTGGTGCCCGATGCGCAGCCGGGGCCCGGCGAGGTCGTCGTGTCGGTGCGGGCCGCGGGCGTGAACCCGATCGACTGGAAGCTGCGCTCGGGCGTGCGCGGCAACGGCACCGGTGGGCGCGCGGTGCGTCCGGGGGCGGATGCCGCGGGCGTCGTCGAGGCGGTCGGGGAGGGCGTCGCCGGGGTGCACGTCGGCGACGAGGTCATCGTGCGCAGCGCGCGCGGGGCGTACGCGACGCAGGTGGTCGTGCCCGCGGAGCGGCTCGTGCCCAAGCCCGTCGGACTCGGATGGGCGGAGGCCGCGAGCATCGGCGTGCCCGTGGGCACGGCGTACCAGGCGATCCGCTCGCTCGGGGTGGGGCCGGGCGACACGCTGCTCCTGCACGGCGGCGCCGGCGGGGTCGGCCAGGCCGCGATCCAGTTCGCCGTCGCCGAGGGCGCGCGCGTCATCGCCACCGCGAGCGAACCGAACCACGACCGACTGCGCGAGCTCGGTGCCGTGCCCGTGGCGTACGGGCCGGGGCTCGTCGAGCGTGTGCGGGCGGCCGCGCCCGAGGGCGTCACGGTCGCGCTCGACGCGGCCGGCACCGACGAGGCACTCGACGCCTCGGTCGAGCTCGTCGCCGACCGCGATCGCATCGCGACCGTCGTGCGGGGTGCCGATGCGCCGAAGTGGGGCATCCACGCCTACGCGGGCGGCAGCGCCGTGCCGCTCACCGCCGAGCAGCAGCGCTGGCGCGACGAGGCGACGGCCGTTGTCGCGCAGCTCGCCGCCGACGGCCGATTCGAGCTCGAGATCAGCCGCACGTTCGGGCTCGACGAGGCCGCCGAAGCCCACCGCGTGAGCGAGGCCGGGCACGTGCGCGGCAAGCTCGTCATCCTCGTCTGAACCGCCCTGCAGCACGCGGCATCCGTCGCCGCTGCCGTCACGAGCGTCGAGGCGAGCGGATGCCCCGCGGCATCCGACTGGCTCAGTGCGCGCGTCGCGGGGCGGGGTCGGTCGACCGGCGCACCACCAGCTCGGGCTGGAACACCGTCTGCCGAGGGATGTGCTCGGGGTCGGCGGTCTCCTCGAGGAGGATGCGCAGCGCGGTGCGGCCGATCATGCCGCTCGGCTGGCGCATCGACGAGAGCGGAACGGCGGCCGCGCCGGCGAACGCGATGTCGTCGAACCCGATGATCGCGATCTCGTCGGGCACGAGCATGCGCCCGCCGACGACGAGCGACTGCAGCAGGCCGAGCGCGATGAGGTCGTTCGCGGCGAAGAGCGCGTCGGGCCACTCGTGGCGCGGGCGCGAGACGATGCGGGCACCGGCGGCCGCGCCCTCGTCGACCGTCATGGCGGCCGTCGCGACGACCTCGATCTCGACGTGCTCGCCCGCGTTCTCGGCCGCGACCCGTGCGCCGGCCAGCCGGTCGTTGACCTGGCGGATGTCGAACGGCCCGCCCACGAAGGCGATGCGGCGACGCCCGGTCTCGATGAGGTGCTCCACCGCCATGCGACCGCCCGCGACCGAGTCGACCGACACCGAGCTGAACCGGCTGCTGCCGCCGAACCGGTCGACGAGCACGGCCGCGATGCCCCGCGCGCGGAGTCGCTCGAGGCGCGGGAGGATGTCGCCGTAGGGCGAGATGAGCACGCCGCGCACCTGCTGCTCCTCGAACAGGTCGAGGTAGAGCTTCTCGCGGGAGACGTCTTCGTCGGTGTTGCCGTAGAGGATCGCGATGTTGTGGCGTGAGGCCTCGTCCTCCGCGCCGCGCACGACGTCGTTGAAGAACGGGTTCTGGCCGTTGAGGACGACGAACCCGACCGTGGTCGAGACGCCGGCCCGGAGCTTGCGCGCCGCGTCGTTGCGCACGTAGCCGAGGGCCTCGATCGCGCGGTTCACGCGCGCGATCGACTCGGCCGACACTTCGTCGGGGCGGTTCAGCACGTTGGAGACCGTGCCGACCGACACCCCGGCGTGCTGCGCCACATCGCGGATGCTGGCCCCTGCCATCATGCTCCTCGTCGTCGATGTTGCACCGATGTCCCGGGTGACTTGACCGATCACCCGTCCGTCCATAGAGTAGCCCTGAATCGCCCCTGAATCGATTCAGATCCACATTCACCCTCGACGAGGAGGAACTCGTGCAGACGGACATCCCGCCGGCCGCAGCGCCCCCCATGCTGGAGCTCTCCCGGGTCGTCAAGTCGTTCGGCGCCGTCGTCGCACTGCGCTCCGGCAGCCTGCGCATGCACCCGGGCTCCATCCACGCGCTGATCGGCGAGAACGGCGCCGGCAAGTCCACGCTGGTCAAGATCGTCGCCGGGCTGTACCGCCGCGACGCGGGCGAGTTCCGCCTGAACGGCGAGGAGGTCGACTTCACGTCGACGGCCCAGTCGAAGGCCGCGGGCATCGCCGTGATCTACCAGGAGCCGACGCTGTTCCCCGACCTGTCGGTCACGGAGAACGTGTTCATGGGCCGCCAGCCCGTGGGCCGGTTCGGCCGCATCGACCGCAGGGCCATGCGCCGCGAGGTCGAGTCGCTGTTCCTGCGCCTCGGCGTGCGGATCGACCCCGACCGTCCGGCCGAGGGCCTGTCGATCGCCGACCAGCAGGTCATCGAGATCGCCAAGGCCGTGTCGCTCGATGCGCGCGTGCTGATCATGGACGAGCCGACCGCGGCGCTGTCGGGCGTCGAGGTCGACCGGCTGTTCGCGATCGCGCGGAGCCTGCGCGACGAGGGCCGGGCGCTGCTGTTCATCTCGCACCGGTTCGACGAGGTGTTCGACCTGTGCGACACCGTCACCGTCATGCGCGACGGCTCGTACATCGCGACCACGCCGATCGCCGAGACGACCGTCGACGAGCTCGTGCGGCAGATGGTCGGCCGCGACGTGACCGACCTGTTCCCGAAGATCGAGGCCGAGATCGGCGAGCCGCTGCTCGAGGTCGAGGGCCTGTCGAGCGCGGGCGTGTTCCACGACATCTCGTTCACCGTGCGCTCCGGCGAGATCGTCGGCCTCGCCGGGCTCGTCGGCGCCGGTCGCAGCGAGGTCGCCCGGGCCGTGTTCGGCGTCGACGGGTACGACTCGGGCTCGGTCACGCTCGAGGGGCGTCCGGTGAAGAAGGGCGACCCGGCGCGGGCCATGCTGCAGGGCATCGCGCTGGTGCCCGAGGATCGCCGCAAGCAGGGACTCGTGCTCGAGTCATCCGTCGCCCGCAACATCACCCTCTCGATCCGCAACCAGCTCGCGAAGGCCGGCATCATCACGTCGGGCTTCGAGAACCGCGCCGCGAAGGTGTGGGCGAGCCGGCTCGAGGTGAAGACGAACGCGCTGTCGACCGTCGCCGCGACCCTGTCGGGCGGCAACCAGCAGAAGGTCGTGCTCGGCAAGTGGCTCGCGACCGAGCCGCGCGTGCTCATCGTCGACGAGCCGACCCGCGGCATCGACGTCGGCACGAAGGCCGAGGTGCATCGCCTGCTCTCCGAGCTCGCCGGCCGCGGCATCGGCATCCTCATGATCTCGTCGGAGCTGCCCGAAGTGCTCGGCATGGCCGACCGCGTGCTCGTCATGCGCGAGGGCCGCATCACCGCCGAGATCGACCGCGCCGACGCCACCAGCGAGAACGTGATGTTCGCCGCGACCCACGCCCAGGGAGCCCACTCGTGACCGCCACGATCGAGAAGTCCGACGTCACGAAGCGCCTGCGCGCCGTCGGCGCCGCCCGCGAGTTCGGCATCCTCATCGCGCTGCTGCTCGTCATCGTCGCCGCCACGATCGCGAACCCGAACTTCCTGTTCAGCACCGACGGATGGCGCGACCTGCTGCTGACCCCATCGATCCTCGTGCTCCTCGCGGTCGGCCAGGCCATCGTCATCATCACCCGCAACGTCGACCTGTCGGTCGGCTCGGTGCTCGGCCTCTCGGCCTACCTGTGCGGCCGGCTGTTCATCGACCTCGAGGGCATCCCGATCATCGCGGTGTTCGTCATCGTGATCGTCTTCGGCGGGCTGCTCGGGCTCGTGAACGGCGCGCTCGTCGCGTTCGCGAAGGTGCCCTCGCTCGTCATCACGCTGGGCACGCTCTACGCGTACCGCGGCATCAACGTGCTCTGGACCGGCGGCGACCGCATCAACGCGTCCGACCTGCCGCGCGACTTCCTCGCGCTCGGCACCGGGCAGATCCTGTTCATCCCGATCCTCACGATCATCGCCCTCGTCGTGCTCGCCGTCGCAGGCTGGCTCATGAAGAACACCCGCGGCGGGCGCGAGTTCTACGCGATCGGGTCCGACCCGGCGGCCGCTGAGCTGTACGGCCTCCGCGTCACCCGGCGCCTGCTCACCGCGTTCGTGCTCTCGGGCGCCCTCGCGGGGCTCGGCGGCGTGCTCTACGCCGCGCGCTACGGCACGATCAGCTCGCAGGCCGGATCGGGCTGGGAGCTCGACGCCGTCGGCGCCGCGGTCATCGGCGGCGTCGCGATCTTCGGCGGCAGCGGCACCGTGTGGGGCGCCGCGATCGGCGCCGTGCTGCTGCTCACCATCAATCGCGCGCTTCCGATTCTCGGCATCCCCGACTTCTGGCAGCGCGCGGTCGTCGGCGCCCTCATCATCGGCGCCATCGTGCTCGACCGCGTCCTCGCGATCCGGCAGAAACGGAAGCTCCTCGAGGCCAGGGAGGAAGGCGAATGACCGCGACCACCACCACCGACGCGGCCGTGCGCACCTACCGCGACTACGACCGGCCCCTGTGGCAGCGCGTGCTGCTGACCCGCGAGATGGCGATCATCGGGCTCCTCGTGATCGTCGCCGTCGTCGCCGTGCTGAGCGTGCGCGGCTTCAGCCAGCCGATCACGCTGACGTTCCTGCTCCTCGACGTGATGCCGATCCTGCTCATCGCCCTGCCGATGACCCTCATCATCATCACGGGCGAGATCGACCTGTCGGTCGCGAGCATCGCCGGCCTGGCCAGCGTGCTCACCGGCGTGATGACCCAGGCCGGCGTGCCGTTCGAGATCGCCGCCGTGCTGGCGATCGTCGCGGGCGCCATCGGCGGCGCGATCAACGGCTTCCTCATCACCGTGGTCGGCCTGCCGTCGCTCGCGGTCACGATCGGTACCCTCGCGCTCTACCGCGGCCTCGCCGTGGGACTGCTCGGCACCACCGCGATCACCGACTTCCCCGACTTCTGGACCGACCTCGCGAAGGCGCGGGTGGGGGGCTCCAACATCCCGGTCGTGCTGTTCCTCTTCCTCGTGCTCCTCGTGGTGTTCGTGGTGCTGCTGCACTTCACCCCGTTCGGCCGCGGCATCTACGCCATCGGCCTCTCGAGCGAGGCGGCGCGGTTCTCGGGCGTGCGGGTCGAGCGCACGAAGTTCGTCCTGTTCGTGCTCTCGGGCGCCATCTCGGCGCTCGCCGGCATCTACTACACGCTCCGCTACGGCAGCGCGCGCGGCGACAACGCCACCGGCCTCGAGCTGCAGGTCATCGCCGCGGTGCTGCTCGGCGGCGTGTCGATCTTCGGCGGCCGTGGCGCGATCCACGGCGTCATCGCCGGCGTGCTCCTCATCGGAGTGCTCGCGAGCGCGCTGCGCCTCGCGAACGTCACCTCCGACGTCATCAACATCATCACCGGCGTGCTGCTCGTCCTCTCGGTGGTGACCTCCAGCTTCCTGGCCTGGCTGCGAAAGCGGCGGCGAGCACCAGGGGGGATACCGCGCGTCGAGGCCTCCACAGCAGGGTGACCGGGCTGCGCGAACCGTCGAGGCGATCACTCATCGCCCTCATCCGATGAAGGGAAGAACAACGATGTTTCACAACAAGCGGCGTGCGGGCGCACTGACGGCGCTCGCCGCGGCCGCGGCGCTGGTCCTGGCCGGTTGCGCGGTGGATTCGGGCACCGGTGGCACCGAAGGCGGCGGCGAGGGCGATGGCGGGAACCTGGCGATCACGTTCCTGCCGAAGAACCTGGGCAACCCGTACTTCGACACGTCGTCGGCGGGTGCCGAGGAGGCGATCGGCGAGTTCGACGGCACGTTCGCCGAGGTGGGCCCGGCGGAGGCGACGCCGGATTCGCAGGTGTCGTACATCAACACGCTGACCCAGCAGGGCGTGGGTGCGATCGCGGTGTCCGCGAACGACCCCGAGGCGATCTGCGACGCGTTGAACGAGGCCCGCGACGCGGGCGTGAAGGTGGTCACGTTCGACTCCGACACGAACCCCGAGTGCCGTGACCTGTTCATCAACCAGGCCACCGCGGAGGGCATCGCGAAGGTGCAGATCGACCTGATCGCCGAGCAGATCGGCGACGCGGGCGAGATCGCGATCCTCTCGGCGTCGGCGAACGCGACGAACCAGAACGCGTGGATCGAGCTCATGAAGGAGGAGCTCGCGAACCACCCGAACATCACCCTGGTCGACACCGTGTACGGCGACGACGACGACCAGACCTCGTTCGACAAGACCGCGGCGCTGCTGCAGA